>CAITEG010000070.1 GCA_903891365.1 uncultured bacterium | reverse complement strand
TGTTCAAGCCAATCTTTATGCTCCTGTTCGTTCTCAGGAGTGACGCTACCTTGCTTTCTCTGCTTCTCCATCCAATCGGATTTGTAATCTTCAAGCAGGACTAATAGTTGTTTGTATGTAATCATTAAAAAGGTAGATTAAAAATTTTATAAGTTATACCAAAGCTAGGAAGTATTTCTCCTTTTGCGTTATATCCTATACCAACCCCCACAGAGAATTTCCTCTCATCCTTCGGAATTTTCACATAAGTTTTAATAGAATCAACTCCACGACTATAAGGATTATCGTTTCTAACATTAACGATATAATTATCTTTATCTTCTATGAGAGCAACCGTATAATGATTACGAACATCCACACGAGTTCTAGAAGCTTGAGAATTATCAATATCCACCCATTTATCGGAGAATTTTCCATTTGTAGTAGTCGTGTCTATATGTATTGAGTTAGAAAATTGTGTGACAGAAGAGCCATCAGTCAATTTTCCCTTTAATTTTTTCACTTCTTCCTGTAAAGATTTAACAGCCTCATCATTACTTTTAACATTTAAAAATACTTTAGGATTAGATGAACGAATCTGAGAGGTCTCAGAGAACTTCCTTCCTAAATTATCAATCTTGTGAGATGTAGAATCTTGAACTGCTTGCATAACTCCAAGAAGTTCCTTATCCTTATTGGAACTTTTCTCTCCAATATAAAGATAGAGAAGGCCTCCAAGTAGAATGTATGGTAGCATTTGGGATAATTGCTGTTTAGACAAATATGCCCATGCAGATTTTAAGAATTCAATTATACGTATCATAATTAAGAAGTTGGTTCATTGTCGTTTTTGTTTTCAGATCGAATTGTTTCAATCAATGCTATACCAGCACCTGCACCCGCAAATATCTCACTAGAAGAAGAAGGGTAAAGTATAAATAAAATTACTGCAATCAACCCAATTGCCCCTCTAAGTGTTGAAGGTTCTTTAATTCTTGTTAAAATCCATTTGATGACGTTTTCCATAGTAATGTTGTTTTCTTATATTTATAAATTCTTATATATCCATTTGGATTGTTTTTATGTTTTTGTTGTAAGGAACTTATTAAGAAAATAGATTTAAAAACGAGAGAAGTTTTAGAAGTTTCGACAATAAACGTTTTTGAGACACAGATGTCAACTAAAGGTAAGAGCTTACTACGTTCGAAAATATATTCATGTTGTGGAGGAATCAGAGATAGTCATGGTGGATTTGGTTGGAAATGGGTAAAAAATAAGAGAGTGTGACATTTACTTCTTTGATACAAATTTATAATAAAAAAAAGCAGGAGTGTTTACTTCCTGCTTTTTTGTTTCTTTACAACCGTAGACTGCTTAAATTAGTCCTTGGATAAGTGACACCCTGAAGAATTTATTCTTGTGAGCATTAGCAAGAATTGGGCTTACTGTGAAGGTTGCCTGATCTATGCCATACTGTCCATCAGGGGAACCAATATTAGCTGCATCGTATGCGAAAGGCGATTCAGAAATCGCGTAACGTGTTTTAAACCCTATACTTGGCTGGAACGTATATGGGTTAGTAACCTGGAACTTCTGCAAAGGAAGGTAAGGACAGTAGAACAATCCAGCATCATAAGGAGAAGTACCCTTATAACCAGAGATGTAGAAATTCTTACCAAGGTCGATATAAGGATCAACAAAGACCTTCATTTTCCCGATATTACCAACAAAGGTTGAGGTCGTTTCGTCTGGCATTGCTGACAAAGCGGCATCCTTAGAAATGAGAGAGTAGTCTAGTACACCAATCATTGCAAGTGCTGCGGCAGTTTCTGCATCAACGATAAGAACGTTTCCTTTACCCCTACGAGTATCTTTCTGAATCTTGATTGCATCACGCTCGATCAAGAAACGAAGTCCTCTCCACTGTTCTGCGAAGTAACGACCATTGATATCACCACCAGTAGAATCGATATTAACAACACCTGTGTTTGTAGTACCACCAAGTTTTGCAATGTTATAGATTGTACGGATGATTTCACGGTTCTGCTCGAAAACGATTTCTGTTGAGAGAATGTTTGCAAGTTCCTGCTCTGCATCAAGGTTGTTAACTTTCTTCAAATCCTGTGCAAGTTCGACTGTGTAATCAGCTTTCAACCTACGAGTTTTAGCAGTAACCTGATGTTTTTCTAGAGAGAAGCCCATCTGAGGCCATGCGGAATCGGTTTCACCCAAGAGGGTAGAAGTACCAAGACCAGTAGAAAGAATAGAACTAACGTTTGCAGCCCATGTGTTAACATCGCCCTGAATTGCGCCATTACCAGAGAAACCAGTCTGAGCTTCGTTGAACAAAGCTTCGCCAGTGAATCCAGAAGAGGTGTTAGCATAACCAGAACGGAGTGCGAAAATAAGACCAGTAGGGCCAGTCATTGGCTGTACACCTGCGACATCGAAAGCGATCATCATAGGAGCGGCACGACGGATCAAACTGATAAGGATTGGGTCAAAACGAGCAAGGTTGCCAGAGCCACCAAGGTCATTAGATACACTAGAAGCTCCATCTGTTTCAAGAAGAGCACTCTGACGCTGTTCAGCGGCATCTTGAGCCATATTCTCAAAAAGTAAAGCGGTAACTGATCTCCTGTGTGGATCGGTGATAGGGGTAATTCCTTCATAGTTAAGAACTGGCTCCCATTTTTCTGTAATTTGTTTAAGGTAATTAGACATTTTGTTTTTGTTTATTGTTATTGTTAAAAAAATTGTTATTTACTAATTCTATCGAGACTGCTTAAAACGTGTTTAACGTCATTACTTACTGAAACGGTTTCACTTGAAACTTCATCGGTGTAATAATCTTCCGAAAGGGTTTGCTGTGAAGCTGTTTTTGGTGTTGATGCAGGACTATAAGCTTCTGCAAGAATGGTTACTTTCTTGATGAAACTTTCTTCTGAAGTGTACTCTACATTCTCAAGAAGTTTAGCAAATTTGTCAGCCTCTACAGCAGTTAAATCTTCTGTAAGTTCTGCAATAAGTATTTCTTTCTTAAGAGTCTTGAGTTCTTCTGTTAGAGAAATGTTCTTATCTACTTCACGATTGTAACTTTCTACAATCTCTGCATTCTCTTCGATTACTTCATCAACAAGGTCAATTTTCTCAGATGAGACATCAACATTGTGCTCTGAAAGAAGATTCTTGAAACCTTCAAACATTGATTCTGCAATCTCTACCTTAATACCTGATTCGAGAGCAATTTCATTCTGCTCAAGGAATTCCTCTACTACATAATCAAGATACCTGTCAAGCTGTTCCTGTGCTTCTTCCTTGAAGTAAAGGATTTCGTCTACGATAATATCAGAAACTGCTTCATCAAGATATACAAGATGTTTAGCTGTTTCTTCATTAAGATATTCAATATGCTCTGTGATCTTAGTCTGGATCGAAGTTTCGAAAATAAGCTGTGCTTTTTCTTTGAAATCTTCAGATAAATCCATACCTTCGAAAATAGCTTCTAAGTCAGAACCAAAATCAGGTGTGATTTCTACTGTGGACTCAGGAAGAGCTTTATCATTTGACTTGAGAGCCTTAATTTTAGATTTTGCACCATCATTAAGCTTCTTTGCATAATCTTCAAGAGAAGTGTCTTCTCCCTCTCCAGTCAATACATCCTTTTTCTTTGTGTTGTGAGAACCTTCCTGAGAAGTCTTCACATCATTGTTGAATTTCTTGTGCAATGGGTCAGGTGAACCTTCTGGAGAACCAAAGCCGAAGGCTTTGAGTGCCTTTGAAGAACTAGACGAATCGAGTTCGTTCTGAGCATTACCAATGCCCTCTTTGATCGCACCGAAAAGTTCCAAACAATCGTCAACCGTAACGTCTTCTCCTAACTCATCAATAGTTTCGAGGAAGAGTTCCTTAGTTTCTGATTCTTCTAGCTTTTCTGCCAGTTGAGTAATTAAATCTTGTAATTCCATGTTGTTTTTTAGTTATATTTATATTTATAAAAAAATCATTTTCTACTTTTACTTGAACTTTTTCTTAATTGCATCCTTAATCCTTTCCTTGTAACCCTGCAATTTGTTTTCTACTTTATCAGTGGCTGCTTCGTCTCTATCCCATCCATCCATAGTTGGTTTTACTATGCCATATTTGACCGCCTTTCCAGCAGCCCTTCCTAGTTTTTTAGCAACAGGAATTGCTTTATGCTTTAAAAATTTTCCAGCACCCTGAAGTACTTTTGAATCTTCAAAACCTTCGTTGGTTTCTTCTACCTCATTAATACTCCGAACAGCTTTATGAAAAGGATGTGTTTGTCTATGATTTTCAAGTTCCTCTTTAAACAGAGCTACCTTCTCGTCTACTTCCCCACCTGCAATTTCTTGAATCATTCTTTCAAGCTTTTCGTCCTGAGAGCTTTTAATGCTAAATATTGGTGTTTCTTGATGTGCCATAATTCTATTTATATGTTTATTTATATTTATAAATTACCTTACTTTGTCTTATGCGGTATAACTACAGTTTGTGTGAACTCGTGATGAGGTTGTACTTCATGCTTATGTGCATGTATTATCTCAGCAATAGAAGCAACATTCTTCTCTGTTCCTTTCTGTATTTTAGGATTAGAACTATACTCTGAGTGTAAGATATGCTTCATTTTCACTAATTTACCGCTATCATCATAATGACCAGTGTGTACCGTATATGGTCTTTCTGTTTTCTGATCGTGGACAACTACTCCCTTTATTCCTTTAAGACCAAGCTTTTCTCCAATGCTTTTTAATCCTACCTTTGCATCCTCTGAATTCTCGGCATGTACATAATAAGGCTCAGATACACCTCCTGAATGAATTATATGACCACCATAATTAGTTGGTTTTTCTTCTTGCTTTATCTTTTCTCTAGCTTCACGTTCATTGCGAGCTTTTGTTTCTTTTTGCCCTATAGGTGTCCCTACAGGAGAATAATATAAACGTTCTCCAGTTTTTGGGTCAATTTCAACTGACCCGTGCTCGTTGTCAACACTCCCCTCATGCTTAACGCTATGAACTTTATAACCTCTTCCCTCATGATAACTTCTAGCCATTTTCTCTATTTTCTTCGGGTCTGTTTCATGAGTCTTTATTTTTATGGTATGAGTTTTTTTGATACCATTATCTTCATCTGGATGACTTATAACACCAGAAACAGTATGTGTTGGTCTACTAGCTTTTCTCTCTTCTTCTGTTTCATGAGAGGGCTTTGAATATTCAGGAGTCTCAGGTATTGTATGACCAGTATCAATAACTTTCTTGCCACTTAAATTGATATATGGATTAACATCTTTCTTTGATTTAGTTTCATATAAAGATTGAATAGCCTCATTAACCTTCATTTTCATTTGAAGCTTTTTAAAATGCCGTTTAATCTCTGCTAGTTTATCATCATCTTGTAGATTTTTTAAATGATGAAGAGGCACATTCTTATAGTTTTTTCTTCCGTAACCACCATTATGCAGCCAAAGTGCGGTTTGATGTGGTGTTGGGTCAACATTAGGATTATGCATCAAATCATCAGCATGTGTACGATTTATAATGCCTTTTCCTGCTTTTAATGCTAAACGTCCTGCTGCCTTACCAATTGCTCCAATAATACGTCCTGATGCCATACCTACTTTTTTAATTACTTCAACATCTCGTTTTGTCTTAGGATTGTCGTATAAATCTCTAGTCCTTTGCATATCCTTTAGAGCTTTATTTTGTAAGCCTTGTCCTACTGTTAATGCTAAACGTCCTGCTGTTTCGCCTGCCTTTTTTAATTTTGGCATATCCCGTTTTGTATAATCTCTAGTCCTTTGTATATCCTTTTGAGCTTTATTTTTTAGCCCTTTTCCAACTACTTTAACAAAATCGGAAAACTTCTTCAATTTAGATGTCTTTTTAGTTTCTTCTTCGTCCTTTGGTTTCGAAGTTTCTTGATTTGTATTTGTATTTTTAGTTTCATCTTCTGGTTTCTGTGTAGATGTATTTGTGTTTTTAGTTTCTTCTTCGTCCTTTGGTTTCGAAGTTTCTGCATTACCACTTAGTTTTTCCCTAGCAGAATGAACTTCTGCAGTATGCTCTCTATAGTTTTTAGCATGAACAGCATAGTCAGGGTGGCTTGGTCCAAAATCTGGATTTGCCATAGCCTTTGCGGTGTCTTCAGGAGTAATATTAACTTTTTTAGCTTTTACAGAAGCAACAAGTTTTTTTAAAGCCTCTACATGACTTGTCTGTTCTGCTCCATGTTGTGTAGAAGTCTGGCGAGATGGACTTAAAGTAAACCCAGGTTTCTCTTCAGGAACAAGAGATTTATTTTTTTCTAATTCAGCACGATAATCTTTCATCTTCTGAAGAGACGACGATCCACTTCTGTTGAGAATTGAAGGATCTCTTTCTCGTTTTTTAGTTCTTCCAACCTGTGCTAAAAGCTTTTTAGCGTATTCTCTTGATTTTTGAGATACATGAGATGCACTCTGATTTTGTGTAGGAGTAGCAGGTGGAGCAGGAGTAGCAGGTGGAGTTTCTCCATCTAATCCCAAACTCAATTGTTCAGAACCTTTATTAGCAGGTTGCGATAATTTCCGAAGGGCTTTCTTTCTCCCTTTCGGTTTTGTAGCCGTAGGAGGATTCGAAGAATCTAATGCAAATGCTGGTGATGCTGGTTTTTCTATAGCACTATCAGTAGTAGCAGTAGTAGCATTGTTCATTCTTGCTTTTCCTAATTGTGCTGCCTTCTCTCTTGCATTTCCTATTATCGATGAAGAGTCAGTGCCGATACCGTTCTTAAAGAGTCTTTTAACAGTTCTTCCTCCCTTTGATTTCGGGATAAAGACTTTATTCTCAGCAGGTACGTCAGAATTCTTAGGAGGTTTGACTACAGCAGGTTTGACTACAGCAGGTTTGACTACAACGGGTTTCTTTTTTGACACAACAGCAGGTTTCTCTTCAGGTACAACAGGTTTTCCAGCATGGTTTACAATGCCTGTCATTCTACTACCTTTTATTCTATTAGCATTTTCAGGATGATTGAATGCATTTTGCTCTGCTTCTTGTTGAGAAATATTATTCTTAACCTCTTTATTAGTACGTCCATGAGGTTGAATTAAATGTTCTTCTTCTGCTTTCTTTCCCTCTTCTGTACCTTTCTTTCCTAGAAACTCTGGTCTATTCCTACTACCTTTACCTAGATCACGAACATGACCTTCTATGCTCCTATAATGAGGAGTTGTGTCTTTTGTTTCTTTATTAACAACCTTATTCCTAGCACCGATTATTGTCGAAGCGGATGGAAGGTTATTTAATGTAGGATTTTCCTTTTCTCTTTTATCCCTTTCTAATGCATTTTCGTGAGCATCGTCTAACTCTTCGCCTCTTTTAATTCTTTTATGAGCATCTTTTAAATTAGCAACATGTTGTTTCGTATCTTCATGTTCTCTTTCTATAGCACCTTGTTCCGCAGGAGTTACCTTTTGCCCCTTTATCAGATTTCCTTCGATATCGTGTTTAGCTCTACCCTTATTAAGAAAAGTAGTATGGATGAATTGTTTCTTTTCCTCGTCAGATGTATCTTCGTGGATTGGATTCAAGAGACCAAGTTTTATAAAAGAAGAAAATTTATTTTTTATGCTCATTTTTATAATTAATTACGGGTTACATATCAGAGTCTGGTGTCGTATTTTTCTTTCTGAGCATTGCGGCTATGCGAGCTTTCAATATCTCTTTATTCTCTGGGTTTTCTTTATTTATTACCTCTATCTCTTTTTTGCGTCTTTCTTTATTTGCAGTAACTTCTCCACCTCCAGACCCTCTTATTGGATTAATTTGTAAATGTGGATGACCTTCTGATGGATTCCATTGTCTTGTTGGTTTTGCTACGACATCACTTGTTGGTTTTTCAGAAGTCATATCTTCTTTACTAGCCACATCAGAAACTTTATCTCCATAAGATCTTATATAATTGTCAGCCGCAACTTTTGTCACAGGAATACGTGTTGGCTTTTCCCTATTCTCTCCTTCTGGCCCTTCCATTGGATGGAGTTGATTGTGCACTAATCTTGCTAAATTTCCAGCAACTGGATTCTTCTTTTTTGTTGGTGTTGTGATTGGCTTATCCTCAGCTTTTCCTTTTTTAGTTGCAAAATGTGCTTGAATTTCTCTCATCGTCTTGATATCCTCTGGTTCTTCATGAGACGGATCAGCTTGAATTTCTTTTGCCTTTTTATGCAAATCTCGTATATCCAATATCCTCTGTTTATTCTTTAGAATTCCCCCAATCCCACTTAATTCCTTTTTTACTCCAGCTAACCTACTAAAGTGACGGCCTTGAGCTTTTACTCGTTCTACTTCCGCTTCTTGTTTTTTCGCAGATGCATGTGGAAGATCACTTGCAACAGCGTTTGTAATTCTTTCGTGTGCATCTTTTAATTTTTCTCTATTTTCTTGTGAACTATATCGTACCTCATGTTCTTTTTCTGCTGGATTAGTTTTATTTAAACTTGCAACAGCCTTTTGTTCAGGTGACAATGGGGATTTTAAGTTAATATAAGAACCTGTTCCTCGTGGAGTGGGAAGCTCCTCGAAACCCTTTTCTTTCCATTTATTAATCGCAGCATCTCTATGTTTAAGTTCAATTTCCTTCGATGTTAATTTTGGAGCATTTTCATCTTCATCTGGATTTGGGACTACTACATTATTTATATCTGTAGCAGTTGGTTCCGCATCAGTTGGTTCCTCTGTGTCTTTGTGTTTTTTTAGTAATGCATCAGCTTGTGTCTTTAATTCAGTTTTGCTTTGGGCTTTAGCTTTCTTTTCTTCGTTAAGAATACCAAAAATTGTCTGTTGTAGTTTGTTGAACTCCATTGTTATTATATTAAAGGTTTAAGTAATTGACATATTTCTTAAAAGACTCAAGCATCTTTTTTTCTAGATTTTTCTTAGATGTCTTATTGATATCATTTTTGATCTCTTCTGCTAGGATATAACAACCTTCACTCTCACAATAGAAAGTCTCAGTGGATTCCATGATGGCAGTTAATATAGACTCTTTTACTGATGGGTCTAACACAATATCGATGGTCTTTAACGCAAAATCTTCCTGTACAACTTTTAATCCATTACTTTCTCGAAGTGTTCCAAGACCTCTCGAAGACATTCCCACAACACCCCCTCCTTCAACAAGAGCTTTAACAATGTTACCTTTTGGGGTATCAAGAATTATAGATTTTCCTGTCCAAGTGTTTCCGTTTTCCTTTAAAGAAATGATACGGTGAGAAATATTGTCTGGGTTTATATGCATCACTTGAGGATGACTCAGCTCTCCGTAAGCACAATTTTTATTTACCGATTCTTCTATGTATTTTTTTACTTGGGAATCTAGTATTTTCTTCGGGTATACACGTCCGTTTCGATTTTGTTGCTCGGACATTAGATAAATACCTTCTAAATGAAGTCTACCTTCACTATCCTTTTTAGCTTCTACTAAAACTTCCTCTAATAATAAATCTTGTGCCATTGTTGTTTTTTTATCTATTATATATATTTATAAAAAACTAATTTTAAGGTCTAGAT
>CAITEG010000069.1 GCA_903891365.1 uncultured bacterium | reverse complement strand
TTATCTGTAATCTCAGTAATCTGCGTTGTTGTTAATTTTGCATTTGCTTCTACCTTATCCAAGATAAGCAGTGAAAAAGCATTTACTACTTGTTTGACATAGTCTTTAGTAAATTCAGGCATATGCAAAGTATAAACGTTCTTATTAATATTTAACGCTATACCCGTATAATTAAGTCATGACTTACATGCATTAAATTTATTGATTTCGTCTTTGAGCATATTTGTAAGAACAAGAAGAGTTCCTGTAGTTACTTCTTGTGTATATACACCATAAGTGAAGCTCAGCACACCCGTAGAACTTACTACAAAGAAACCTGAATAAACCACCGAATTTACTACCACATCTTCTGTCTGTAGTTTGAACCCATATCTTGTATTGGCCACTATTCCCGTAAATAAATAACTATGCCCTGTAGTATACGCTGTGCCTGTCCAATATCTTGTTGTAGTAGAACCACTCTGTGTATAACTAAACGAAGAACGAGCAAGCTCCGAAGTTACAAAGGAGAGTGTCCATCATGAAGCAGAAGTACCTGTTAATGCCATAAGTGAAAGTACAGGGGCTGTCTTATCAAAAGTTAAACCAGTTCAAGAGACAAGAGATGTATTCCCAGCAAAATCAGTAGCAAGCACAGAATACGATATAACCCCTTGAGCAAATCCAGAGTTTAGTGTTTGTGTATAGGTATAGGTCAGACCATCTTTTTCTGCTAGAGTAGCTCAGGTTCCTCAAATCAAAACAGTTAATCAAGACAACTCTTCACTAGCAGTAAAACTAAGAGAAACAGTATCATTTAAACCTACAAGTCCAGACACTGCGTCATTAGAAGTTAGCGTAGCGTTCGTCAACACAGGTGGCTTATTATCTATAGTAAATATATTTCCAAGACTCAAGAGATCACCTCTACTATCAAGCAACCTTACCTGATATCAGGTAGCAAAATTAGTGTATGTTCCCGTAGTTATACCAGTAAATAATACTATACCACTCGCATTGCTAACACTATATATACCAGAGTTTACTCATCCAGAAGCATTAGTATATCCTGAAAGCAATAAAGAATCAAAATTATATCCGGTAGCTAATGAACTAAGCGTTGCCAGAGTAATCCATTTCTTATTGTGATCATACAATTGAAGTGTAAGTAATTGAACATTGCCCGTAATCGTACAATCAGTGGTAAGATATGACCAAGTTAAGGAAAGAAGTCATTTATTAAATGATGATGATAATGGAGAGTTTCGTTGAATATCATTAGAGTCACATATAGAATCTCAAGTCGATTCAAGACTCAATACTTGTATATCTCCTGTTGCTGGGCAAATCAAAGTACCTCCAGTCCAATATCCATCGACAGGAATACATTCTTGAGTGTCTTCCGTCATGGTTTGACCTGTCATGCTACAAGATTCCACAGGAGCTACATATGTTCTACCAGTGAGTTCTTGATTTTCATCCAAAGTACCACCAGTATAATATCATTCCTCAGTAACAACACAAACTTCCGTACCTCAAGTAAGTATACCAGGAATCGTAGTACAAGATTGTGTACCTGATATATACATTTGACCTGTCATGACACAACCCGTTTCATTAGAGGCAAAGGTATTGAAACTATAATGAATCATTTCCACTCAAGCTACGAAGAGAAGAAACATTTTGACTACAGCAAAACCACCAAATATCCCAAGAAGATACTTTTTGTGATGTTTACGGATATGATCACTCAGCTTCTTAGCATGGTGAACAACATGATGAACAACGTGATGAAGGGAATCTTTCATTAATAATCGGAACATAAATAAAGATTTCTCTATAAGTATAATCAAATTCTATTTTTTGTCAAAAAAAAAGCCATTTTTTCGCAGTCGCTCTCCTTCAAAAAATAAAAGACAAAAAGAGCTAAAGAATCGCCCCCTTTGGAGCGATTTCATTTTCTATAATTTAGCTAACAACTGTTTAATTTGCAACAGAGTAGAAAGTTGGTCCAAGAGACCTCAGCTACTACCTGTTTCAGAAGATGGTGACGTCGTATTCACTTTGATGTCTGGCAGTTTTAGACCAAAAAGATCAACAAGCACCTGGGCAAATTCTCCTCTCGTCATATACTGCTTATCAGCCTCCGCAATATTATAAGTAAAGGACGTTTTCAATGCCTTGGCAAGGATGGTATATATCTCATGTTTAGTGATAAGATTGTCCGGTAAGAAATAGTTCTGACTTCTTTTATTTACGGTAAGAAAGCCAAGCAAGCCATTATCATATGCATAGTAGACAAATGGAGAATAGGAGGCCGTGCTCACATCGACATAAGGAGAAGTAAACCCAGAAAGGTAGTCAGCCGACAATGTTTTGCCACGAGCTGAAAGAAGAGAATTAACTAACATGATAACAAAATCATAACGATGAAGGTAATTATCAGGCAGAAGCAAGACCTTCGGGATACCTAGTAAGAAGTGCTCCAGAAGCGTCGGCAAGAAACTCTCTTTTTCTAGAGATCGCTAGTTGA
>CAITEG010000068.1 GCA_903891365.1 uncultured bacterium | reverse complement strand
TAAAAAGAAAATCCCCTCTCTATCGGGGATTTTCTTTTTGTGCTAAAATAGCCTTATATGGGTATATTTGAAAGTATTATGGGTAGTGAAAACAGTAGGCAAATCAAGAAGTGGACGCCTATACTAAATAAGATTAATAACTTAGAACCTAGCATTAAAAAGCTAGCTTCTTCTGACTTTTTAAACAAAACAATAGAATTAAAAGAGAGACTTAAAGGAGGGGAAAGCTTGGATGATATCTTGCCTGAAGCTTTTGCTTTGGTGAGGGAGGCGTCTTTCCGTATCTATGAGCAGAGGCACTACGATGTTCAGCTTATTGGAGGACTTGCACTTCACAATGGAAGTATTGCTGAGATGAGAACAGGTGAAGGTAAAACTTTGATGGCGACTCTTCCTGCGTATTTGAATTCTCTGACAGAGAAAGGAGTGCACGTTATCACTGTGAATGACTATCTCTCACGTCGTGACGCTGTTTGGATGGGTCCGATCTTTGCAATGCTTGGAGTAACAGTTGCAGTTGTAAACTCTGAGAACAAGTCATACATATATGATCCAGCACACAAAGATGCTGAAACTGTTGCCGAGAAGGAGACTAGTGCCTTCAAAGTTCAGTATGAATTTCTCCGCCCTTGTTCACGTCGTGATGCTTATGCTGCTGATATTACTTATGGTACAAACAATGAGTTTGGCTTTGACTTCCTTCGTGACAACTTAGCGAACAATATAGGAGACGTAGTCCAGAGAGAGCATCACTATGCTATCGTGGACGAAGTAGACTCTATTCTTATCGATGAATCCCGTACTCCTCTTATCATCTCTTCTGCAGCTGAAGATTCTGAGGACCTGTATTATACTTTTGCTGATATTTCTAAGAGTCTTATCAGAGACGAAGACTATAAGGTAGACGAGAAGCTTCGCGCTATTTCTCTGACTGATTCTGGTATTACAAAAGCCGAAGACTTACTCGGTATGAAAGATATATATACAGAAAAGGGTATCAAGTATGTTCACCACTTAGAGACTGCCGTCAAAGCCCGTGCTCTTTATGAGAACAACAAAGACTATGTCGTCAAAGATGGTGAGGTCATCATTGTTGATGCTTTTACAGGAAGATTACAACCGGGTCGTCGCTGGAGTGAAGGACTTCACCAAGCGATAGAAGCCAAAGAAGGAGTAAAGATAGAGAAGGAGACTCGCGCCGTCGCATCCATCACATTCCAGAACTATTTCCGTTTCTATAGCAAGCTCTCAGGTATGACTGGAACAGCTGAAACTTCTAAAGAAGAATTCTTTAAGGTTTATGGGCTTACCGTCGTCGTCGTCCCAACTCACAGAGAGATAAATAGAATAGACTCGAACGATCTAATATATCAGACAGAAAAGTCCAAGCTTCTTGCTGTATCAGAAAAAGTTAAAGAGCTCCACTCTAAAGGTCAGCCGGTTCTTATCGGTACTGTCTCGATAGAGAAGAACGAACTCCTCTCCGCTTATCTTACTCAAGCTGGAGTTCCTCATACGATACTCAATGCGAAGAATCATGAAAGAGAAGGGGAGATCATCGCCAATGCTGGAAAGCTCGGGGCTGTGACTGTTGCTACAAACATGGCTGGACGTGGAGTTGATATCAAGCTCGGGGGTGTGCCTTTCAGTACAGAAGCTTATGAAGAAGTTAAGTCTCTTGGTGGATTGTTTGTAATGGGAACAGAGCGTCACGAAGCTCGCCGTATCGACAACCAGCTCCGTGGACGTGCTGGACGTCAGGGTGACCCAGGGGCAACAGCATTCTATGTATCTCTCGAAGATGATCTTATGCGTATATTCGGTTCCGACAGACTAAAGAGTATGATGGGCAAACTTGGAGTGCCAGAAGATCAGGCTATTGAGAATCGTTTTATCTCAAATGCTATAGAAGGAGCGCAGGCCAAGATAGAAGGCTTCCATTTTGACTCACGTAAGCATACTTTAGAATATGACAATGTCATGAATCATCAGAGAAATGTTATCTACGGACGTCGTCGCGCAATGCTGACAGGGGATTTTGAGAAGATTCAAGAGTTCCTAGAAGACCTGACTCTCTCATATCCAAAATTAGTTGAAACTATTAAAGAAAAGAAGAAAGCTGTGGGTGATCCTACTTTCTTTGAGACTGTCAGACGTATAGTCTTGTATATTACCGATACTTTATGGGTAGAGCATCTAGAGACTATGGAGTACACTCGTTCATCTGTAAACCTCCGTGCTTATGGTCAGCGTGAACCTCTCATAGAATACAGGAAGGAAGGTTTGAGGCTCTTCAAAGAGATGGAAGCTGTTTTCAGAGACCAAGTTGCTTCCCTTATATCTACTATGAACGTAGAAGGAGAGAGGTCTGAAGAACAAACTATAGAAGAAAGACCATCTCTTATCTTAAGTACTAGCGACGAAGCTAGTCTTCCTACTAGAAGAGACGCTCCAAAGATCGGACGTAATGACCCATGCAGTTGTGGCTCTGGCAAGAAATATAAGAACTGCCATGGTAAGTAAAATACAGCAAATATCCTTATAAATTAGCGTTTCTATAATACAGAAGGGGAATACTGTCAAAAATGGCAGGATAGGCCTGTAAATAAGGCTAATTTGGCAATATTATATAAAACCTGTCAATAAACAATAGACAAAAAATCCTTATAGAATAAGGGTTTTTTGTATTTGACACTACCTAAAAGCATTGTATAACTATTGACTTTTGTACCTCTCTGTGCTACTATATAGGTAGTTCCAAGTATATCGTCATTATCGATTATATATAAGGAACTTTTTACTTTATGTTTACTTTCTTTGGAAATTAGACAAGAGTAGAACCCGAAAGGGCGCCCGACGGTACGCAAATCGTCAACTATGAGCAAACAAAAAATACTACGTTACTTGCAGTCAATTGTCGCTATCCCTATGATGGCAGTGGTGATCCCACTTACAGGAGTACAGAACATTCCTGACACAGCTGCAGCTAACTATAATAAGATTGAGGTTTCCGATTCAGCGATAACAACGCAAGAAAAGGATGATCTCAAAGCAAAGGCAGATCAAGTTGATGCATTCTTTAAAGAACATGATGCTCCGCTTGAAGGTTACGGCATGAAATTCGTTGTTGAGGCTAAGAAAAATGACTTAGATTGGCGACTTCTACCAGCTATAGCTATGCGTGAGACCACAGGAGGAAAACAAGCTTGTAAGAATCCTAAGGCTCCGAACAATAACTTTGGTTGGTCTTCATGTAGAAGTGGTTTTGATTCTGTTGATGAATCAATAGAACATATCTCTCAAACTCTCAGTGGTAATAACCCAAATGTAAAACATTACAAAGATGGTATGACCACAGTTCAGATTTTGAAGAAATATAATCCAGACTCTATCATTCCTGGATACTCAAAACAAGTTGTCAAAATCATGAAAATGATAAATGATGATGAACCTATAATTTAATTATAAAAACAAAAGAGCC
>CAITEG010000067.1 GCA_903891365.1 uncultured bacterium | reverse complement strand
ATATCCATATCATAATCATTTAGATGTGTATCGAAAGTCTTTGCCATCGCTCCCCCAGCCTGACTTTGCATTATAGGAGTCTCTACTTCTAGGAAATTTTTATTATCAAAATAATTTCTAATGTATTTAATTATTTTTGAACGTAATACAAAGCGATTGTAAACTTCACCATCCATAAGTATATCTAAATATCTCTTACGATAAGTCTCCTCTATGTCTTGTAAACCATGCCATTTATCAGGAAGAGGCAAAAGGGCCTTCGTAGCCATTTGCCAATCTTTTATTAAAATACTTTGCTCCCCTCTTTGTGTTACAAAAAGTGAACCAGTCACAGATACAAAGTCACCATTATCGATAGTGTCTACAAAGAGATTAAAAACTTTTTCTTCGAGCTCATCTTTTTTTAAGACTGCTTGGAATCTATCAATGCCATCTTGTAATACAATAAAAAGTATCGCTCCCTGTCCACGGACAATCATAACTCGGCCCGCAACTGAAATATTCTTTCCTTCTTTTTCTAAAATCTCAAAAGATTCTTTAACTTCTTTTATAGAACAAGTACGAGGAACAGAAGAAGGATAAGGATTCATTCCTGCCTCTTTTAATTTATTAATTTTGAGTAGTCGCGCGTCGCGCAGTTCTTCTATAGATGCCATAGCTCTATTGTATATCAACTAGGGTGTATTTGACTAGTCCCTTTGGAGTTTTGATGGATACTACGTCGCCCTTCTTCTTGCCAAAGAGAGCTTCACCAAGTGGTGACTTGTTTGAAATTTTATTGTGATTCATATCAGCTTCTTCTGCTCCGACGATACTGTAAGTAACTGTTTCTTTATTGCCTTCTTTTTTCACTACAACAGTTGTACCAATCTCAACTTTTGAACTTTGGTGCTTCTTGACAACTACTGAAGATTGAAGCATATACTCAATCTGATTGATACGATCCTCTGTCTTGCCCTGATCTTCACGAGCTTGGTGGTACTCAGCATTTTCAGACAAATCACCAAGAGCCTTAGCTGCATCAAGTGCCTCTAAAATCTCCTTTCTTTTAACGGTTTTCAAGTGTTTAAGCTCTTCTTGTAAAGAGTGTTTCTTCTCTTCTGTTATATAATTTGTTTCTTCCATAATTGACAGATTGTAACAATTTACAGTTAAGAAGTAAACCCCCACACCTACTTTTTTTAGGAAGTGGGTGTGGGGGTAAAGGGTAAATAAGACCCTTACTTGAAGTATTCTGGGGTATAAATACTCATATAATCAATGACTTCACTCATGACACGAGTTGCATTACCTGATGCTGCTTTTGGACCTCTTTCCATCAAGATAGCAAAAGAATATTTAGGGTTATCATAAGGGAAGAATCCAATAATCCAAGAGTTTGTATTTGTATTCCCAAGGCCCACCTGAGCAGTACCTGACTTGGCTGCAACTTGCACGTTTGCCAAGTTAAGAGCTGTCGCTGTCCCTTCTGTCACTGCCATACGCATACCAGACTGAATGACAGACATCATATTCTTATCTACTGGAACAGAGACTACTTGAGATTCAAAAGTTTTATCATCCTTGCGTATATGTGGAGTAGGAATAGTTCCCATAGAGGCTATACCTGCTACAGCACGAGCCATAGATATAGGTGTGACTTGGAATCCATACTGACCGATAGCAGTGTTGTAAGTATCTCCTACTCTCCACATCTCACCTTTAAAAGTTTTAGCTTTCCAATCTGGAGTAGGAACAACTCCTTCCTTTTCAGAACCTAGATCTATACCAGTCTTCATACCAACACCAAAAGTCTTTGCATATTTATCAATATTTAAAATACCTAATCCTTTTTGATCCTGATATCCTCCACCAACTTCATAAAAGTAAACGTCAGAAGAAATCGCCAAAGCTTTCTTTATATCCACATAACCGAAAGATCCATGGTCTTTGAAAACAGACTTTTTATCTGGGAAGTAAGGGTTCGGTACAGATATAGAACCATTTGAAAAAATTTGTTTGAGTGGACTTATAACATTTTCTACAAGTGCTCCATAACCCACAAAAGGCTTCACGATAGACCCTGGAGCATACAGACCAGAGATAGCTCTGTTCAAGAAGACCTTACGATTATCAGAGAAGTACCCATTTATAGTTTTCTTGTCTTTCCCTTCTGATAAAATAGTAGGATTGTATTCTGGATAACTAGTCAAGGCAAGAACCTCTCCTGTTTTTATATTCATAAGAACACCTGCACCACCTGAGAAAGACACACTCTTGGCCATAGAAAGGATAGAGTCATACATCTTCTTTTGAATTCTACTATCAACAGAGAGAGTGATATTCTCGCCGGCAGTAGGTGGAGTAACTACATTTTCTGATTGAACTTCACCTTTCACATTTGTCTCTGTAATACGTACACCATTCTTGCCTGTAAGATTTGTATTATATGCTTTCTCAACACCATCCTTACCAAGGAATGAATCTTGCCAATAATTTCCAGATGAATCTTTCGCGGGAGAACTGACATAACCGAGGAGAAGTCCAAAACCAGGATCTAGAGTATAGGTTCTAAGAGGAGAAGAGAATTTGTTTAAATCAGCTTTATCCCAAGAGTTCCAAGCAAGAAGAACTTTGTTCCTATCATAGATGAGCCCTCTGTCAGCAAAAATCGGCTGCTTCATCAAAGTATTACTCTCACTTTTTTTAAAGTAAGCTTCACCTTTATATATTTGCAAATAACTTAACTTATAGACAAAAAGTAAAGCACAGACAAAAAAGAAAGTCCCCAAAAAGAAGATGGATCTCTTAGGTATAGGCTTCTCTAGTCTACCTTCAAATTGCTGAGTGTTGAACTCTGGTAAATTCTTAGAGTCGAGGAATATCTCATCTGGCGCGATATCTCTCTTTATATATTTATGATTTATATGGAATTTCATTTTTGTATAAGATTATATGACGACGTAAATACTGAACCAATAAATAAAAAATAATTATGCCTGAGTAAATAAAGAATGAATGATTCAGCATCTTGTCGAAAGGAACTGCGATAAGCACATACACCATAATACTTGCTACCAAAAATTCATAGAAATTTATAAAAACAAACAAGCCAACTATGGCCCATATGAAAGTTGTCCACCAAGGCAACAAGAATATAAATATGAATAGTGAGATGTCAAAAAGGACCCTTTTCATAAGTCCATTATACTAGAGCATACTCTCTTTTGACAAACATCCTTATCTGTTTCTTATTTTACGATAAATAAAACGAATTATAAAGAAAAGAACGAGAATTATAACTGAATAGAAAACTAAACTACTACCAAACAAGAAAGAAAGTATGGATAAAAAGAAAAGCTTAATATAAGCCATAGGCTTACTTACTTGGTCTCCTGTAGTAGTCTTACTTGGACTAATAACCTTAGCATCAGTCTTAGCGACAGGAGTCTCAACTTTAGTATTACCGATATTGAGAAGGTCTAAACTTTTCTTTGTATCCTGTAGACTTGTAGAGACTTTATTGTAAACATCATTCCTAAAAGTAGAGACATCATTCAAGCCCTGACTAACAGGCGTAGTGATAGAAGTAGGTAAAATATTATCTAGTGATGAAGTTGCTTTATCTATCTGACTCTTTATTACATCTGTACTCGTCGCAGGCTGACCGTTTATCGTCTGCACTACCACTGGGACAAAAGTATGAGAAGCTTCTGTTGTAAAATTATCAACAACGACAGCCTGCTTCTTCCCACTAACACTTACACTAGGAGAAATAATCTTCGCAGTGATGATATGGTCTCCAGCAGTTACTTTCCAAGAGATATCTGTCTCTTTTAATTCTAAAGGATTTACTACTATATCTCTGGTACCGAGTATGACATTTTGATCGTAGAATTCTACCTTGGTAGATAAGGGTGAAGTAGAATTGTTCCAAACAGCGGTATAGACCTTCACTGTATCCCCTTCAACAATAGTGTCTTTGGAATACCAAATCTGCCCCGGGACAAAACCGGTATTAGAAACATCAATAGCATGAGCACTTTGAGTAAAAGCAAAATATATTAAGATAAAAAATATAAAATATTTTTTCATTTTTATTTGAGTGTAAATGTAGCTTTTACTGTCATCATTATATTCTTCTCAATTTTTGAAGTATCATAAGAACCATAGTCTGAGACATCAGTAGAATTTGCAGACATAACTTGCACTACTCCTGAAGAAGCACTTTTAAGCTGTCCTATATTCTTACCACTAGAAGTAGCTAGACTCACTGCACGAGCTTTCGCATCTTTCACAGCATCAGAGAGCATAGTAACACGCTCTTCTGGAAGCTTTGTATAAGTAAACTCAAGAGATGAAGTTGAGAAGATAACCCCTTTTTCAATAAGAGGCTGAATATTCTTGGCTATATCAGATATAGCATTTACATCACTTGAATTTATTTCTATATTCTGACGAAGAGTATAACTTCTCTCAGCACTTTGAGGCTGATCATAATTCTGATCCATAAATACAGGAGAAATAACTATTTGATTATCAGGAATATTCTTTTCTTTTAAGAAACCTTTTACATTTACTAAGTCACTTGCCATATCCGCATAACCAGCTTTTAGTGTACTTGCTTTAACAACACGATTGATAACTCCTACCCACTTTACATGATCTGAAGTCACCGCTTTCGTGGTACTTCCTGTAACAGTTAAAGTATTATCGAATGATCTAACTTGATAAAAAGTATAAGCTCCTATAAAAGCTGCTACTACAATTCCAAGACCTACAAGAAGTCTAGAATTTAAAAACATTAAAAATTTGTTGTTTTCCATATTTGTATTATACTCTCAATTTACTTTAAAAGAAAATCGGCAACCTTAAAAGCTTCCCCAGCTCCCATAGTCACTACTACATTCTTCTCCCCCATATTGAGGAGCTCAGCTCCTAAGTAACTTTCGAGTTCTTCAAAATTAGAAAAAGCTTTGGAATTATTAGTTTTCTTATTTATCTCATCTGAAAGTATGTAGGAGGATATAGTGCCATCATCTACTTCACGAGCATAATATATAGGTAGAAGAAGAACTTCATCAGCATCGCTGAAACTCTCTGAGAAATCCTGAAGGAGTGACTTCGTGCGAGAAAAAAGATGAGGCTGGAAGACTACTGTGACTTTCCATCCATCTCCTTTTGAATAAAGTTCACGGAAACCTTCAAGCGTCGCTTTTATCTCTGTCGGATGATGAGCATAATCATCGTAAACCAAGACACCACTTGCAAGCTTGCCCTTAAATTCAAAGCGTCGCCAAGTACCAGGGAAATTACAAACAAACTTCTCTGAAACTTCTTTACTTAGTCCCAAGTTCACAGTGACAGCGATAGCGGCGGCGGCATCTTTCTTATTGTGAATACCGGGAACTTTGAGCTTAAGTTCTCCATTATAAAATTCCTGCCAGTCTATGACTCTTGCATTTATATCTTTTACCACATCGGAGATATTATCATCGGCTATATTACAAACTACAAAACCATCAGCTGGGACCTTCACCGCCATCTCGTGGAAAGCATTCTTTATATCTTCGATATCTTTATAATAGTCTAAGTGATCTTCATCTATATTTGTAATAACTAAAACTTTCGGATTAATATTGAGAAATGAACGACGATACTCACAAGCTTCAACAACAAAGTACTTACCCTTACCTGCGATAAAATTGCTCTTCTCTCCGACAAGCAAGCTTCCTACTATCACAGTCGGATCATCTCCATTGTCTTTCAGTATCTCTGCTATCATAGCGGTCGTTGTCGTCTTGCCGTGAGTTCCTGAAACAGCTATCGTATACTTGTCCTTGCTTATAGTATCGAGCATTTGAGGATATGAACGAACCCAAATATTCGGAAGTCCGACTTCCGAATATTCCAAAGATTTTATCTTTTTAGAAAGTTCTGGGTCATAAGTATCGATAGCGATAGTGTAGACTATGAGGTCTGCATCAGCTGGAATATTCTCATAAGACTGACCAATTTTAACCTGTATACCAAGCTTCATAAGTTCATCCACAATTTCTCCACCTTGCATATCTTGCCCCGTCACAGTCTTCCCCTCGTGTACCATCATCCTAGCCACTGCAGAAATACCAATCCCTCCGATGCCTATAAAGTGAACATTTTTAATTTTTGTTAAGTCTAGTTCCATATTATTTACTTGGTTTAATTAAAATTTCACTATCAATCTTTTCAAATCTTTCTATTTCGACTCCATTCACTATTACATTCTCTAAGAACATCTCTTTCGGACGAGCCCAAGAAGTTCCATCTTCTAGATGTATATAGATAACCAATGGCTCCATAGTCTCACTATGAAAGGCTTCTCCAACCACCTTCACCTTGGACCCTTTATAATGCTTATATATCGCTCCTATCTCCAAGTTTTTCATATTAATCTAAATTATCTACTTCTAATAATTCTTTCTCTAAAATTTTTGCAGAATACTCTGCGTCAGATGGCTTATCAAAGAGAAATCTTCCTCTAAATTTTTTACCAGATAAAAAAATCGGATACCAATGCATATCACTAGACCACATATCGTCATAAGGAATATCTTCTACAGAAAACCATTCGGGTCTCATTTCTTCAGATTCTTGTATTTCTCCTTTAAAACTAGAAACCCAAAATACATGCATCTCTAAAATTTTCGGATCATTCTCAAACCCAAGACTCAATATTCCTATTTTAGAAATATTTGTTGCTTCTATGTTTGCTTCTTCTTTTAATTCTCTAATTGCTGCTTCTTCTACTGTTTCATTTTCTGAAACTTTTCCCCCAAAGCCATTCCATCTACCAACTCCAAACCCTCGCTTTTTCATCCCAAGAAGTATTTTAGGGTGCTTATATATAAGACAGAGTGTAAGTTGTTTCTTCATAAATATTTTACTTCTTTTTTATAACTTCTAAAAGTTCAGGGAATGTAGGATCATTAAAATGTTTTTTATCTTCAAATACATGAAATTCTATACTAGGAAGATTCTCTTTTACTCTTTCAGAATTTTCAAAAGAAACACAATCATCATCTTTGGATGCCCATAAATGAATATCACTACAAATATCAGAAATTATATTAATCTTTGTGATATCAAAGCTAAAAGTTAAAAGTTTCTCTGAAGTAAGTCCGTCATCAAAAACAGCGGGCGCTATTAAATGAAGTTGAGAAATTCTTTTAGAAAAACTATTTTCAGATAAATATTTCAATACAAATGTTCCACCCAATGAATGCCCTATCAATATTACTTCTTTTTCTATAAATTCTACATATCTTTCAAACCAAATTTTCCAAGCTTCATAATCTGCGTTGTGCTTTATGGGCATTGTTGGAGAAATAACTTCATAATTTTCTCCTAAATTAATATTTAGTAATTCAGTCCATTTTTTGTCTTTATTTAAATTAATTGGTTTTGTACGAAGGTATTCATACAAATCTTCCATTTTTTCATAGCAACTTCCTCCATGTATAAACAAAATTTGTTTTTTCATATTATTTCAATCCTTTAATTATCTTAATAAACAAATCATTCCTTTCGTACTCGTTATTGAACATTCCAAAAGAGGCAAAGGCTGGGGAGAAAAGGATTATGTCGCCCTTTTTTGCTTGTGCTAAAGCACTCTTTACTATATCTTTCAAATCCCTACCTACTTCATTAGTAATTTGTAATTGGTAATTAGTAATTAATCTCTCCGTCCCTGTCCCTGGAATCATTACTACACTCTTACAATTCTCATTTACAACTTTCACAAAATTATCCAAGTTAAGTCCCTTATCCGCCCCACCACAAATTAAAATAATCTTTTTATATCTAGTGAAGTCCGACTTCACTAGATTTCTGGAAGTCCGACTTCCAGAAATTAAAGCTTCGATGCCGGCGATAGTGGCTTCGGGAGTGGTGGCATTATTATCATTATATATTTTGATACCTTTATAAGATTTAAGAAATTCTAAACGCCCTTCAAGGCCCTTAAATTTTGAGACAACTTTTTTAATTTTAGCCTCTGGTATACCGAGAACTTCTGCGACTTTCACAGCACAAGCCAAGTTGTTTCTATGGTGATCCCCTTTCACATTGAACTTCCAGGCATCTACCTCTTTTCTATCTGTGATTATTAGTTTACCTTTCACATCTTCTTTTTTTATAAACTTCTTCATATCAGGCAAGATTACTAAGGTGTCATCCTTTTTTTGATATTTGAAAATGTTTGCTTTATCTCCAAAGTATTTCTCCATATCATCTTTATAATAATTCATATGATCCGGCATAAAGGTTGTGAATACAGAAATAGAAGGAGAAAGTTTCGCCTCTCCAAATCCTTGAAGCTGCCAAGAATCTAATTCGCAAACTAGGATGTCTGATTCTGCAGAATCATGTCGCGCAGTGTCCATTGAAGCGCGACCCCTTACTTTTTTAAGGAGTGGTAAAGTTGCTACACCACGAAGGTTGCCTCCGACATAAACACTCCTCTTCAAGAACTTTTCATTGGCTTTCAAAATCTCATATATAAGAGTAGTCGTCATACTCTTGCCTCTTGTACCAGTCACTCCTATGACCATAACCTCTGGCGCAGTTTTCGCAAATAAAGACACATCCATCTCAACAGGGATCCCATTTTTCTTTGCTTCTTTTATATAAATAGAATCAAGAGGCACACCAGCAGCTTTCATAATCATGTCTCTGCCCTTGAAATCTTCTAATCTGTGCTCACCTAACATATACTTTATGTTTTTAAATTTACTCAATACCTTAAGTGATGCAGCCAACTGCTCTTTTGTTTTCAAATCAGTCACAATCAAATCCGCCCCACATTCTGCTAAGAATTTAGTATACCCTATCCCACGACCAAGAAGGCCTAGCCCCATGACTGTAATCTTCTTGCTCCCAAATTGTTGTTTATAATTTTTCATTATTTAAGATTCTTTTTTAACTCCTCCATATCGTCAAAATGAGTTTTGACTCCATTCACTTCTTGATAAGTTTCGTGCCCCTTACCAGCGATAAGTATAAAATCCCCAGGTGTAGCAAGGAAGCAAGCCTTCTCTATCGCTTCATGTCGATCTTCTATAATATAAACTTTATCTTCTGGTAACCCTTCTATTCCTTTCCTCATCTCTTCTAGTATGTTTTCAGGCTTCTCTGTACGAGGATTGTCCGATGTAAGTATAAGAATATCACTCATATCATAACCGAGCTTAGCCATTATCGGGCGCTTGCTTCGGTCTCTGTCTCCTCCACAACCAACTATTGAAATAATCTTGCCTGTACCTTTCATCTCATTTGTTGTTCGGAGAACATTCTCAAGTGCATCAGGAGAGTGAGCATAGTCTACTATACCAGTAACGTCTGTCTCGCTTTTTATATATTGGAATCGTCCAGGGACGGGCTCTAGAGTTTTTATAATATCTTTTACTTTTTCTTTATCTTCTCCAAGTAAAACAGCTGCGGCATAGACTCCTAAAATATTATAAATATTAAATTCTCCAATAAGCTTTGAAGATAACCTTTCTGTAAAGTCTGCTTCTTTCTTCAAACTCAAAGTATAGGTTTTAGCTTTTGTAGTACTTAGCATATAGAGGCCTCTCTCGTCGTCTATGTTTGCAATAGCAAAACCTGTAGCTGGCAGAATATCAAAGAAGCCTTTCTTTGCATCACAATAATTCTCAATTGTCTTATGGTAGTCGAGGTGATCGAGAGTAAGGTTGGTAAATATCCCTCCGACAAAGCGAAGTCCTGAAATTCTCTTCTCACAAACAGAATGAGAAGACACTTCCATAAAGCAATACCCGCAACCATCGTCCACCATCTCTGCGAGAAGTTCGTTCAGAGTTATAGGATCTGGCGTCGTGCGACTTGCTTCGTATGATTTATCGTTTACTTTATTCACAACTGTCCCTATCATTCCAGCTTTGTGCCCCAAGTCTCGAAAGAGCTGATGAAGAAGAGTGGCTGTAGTCGTCTTGCCATTCGTACCTGTGACACCGACAAGCTTCATCTTTTGTGAAGGATTATCGTAGAAATTACTTGCGATGATACCTACTGCATCGTGTGTATCAGCTACTTTTATATAATTAACTCCATGAACAAATTCTTTAGGATCATTCTCGTAGACTATCGTGGTCGCGCCTTTCTTTATAACCTCGTCTATAAAGATATGCCCGTCAACTACATTTCCAGAAAGAGCTACAAAGAGTGAGTGCTGTACTATAGTTCTAGAATCAAGAGACACAGAAGATACAGGAGCTTCGACATTGCCTCGAGTATGAAGGATAACTATATCGTTTAGTACGTCACTTAATATTTTCATAATTACTTATTTAACCAATTATTATATTCTTCTATAACTTTTTTACATACCTCTTCTAGTGGAATCTTTTCTGTATTTATCACTAAATCAAAGTTCTCATGAGCTGTATGATCTTCTATATTATAAAGTTCTTTATACCTTTTCCTTTCACTATCCAAACGAAAGTTAATCTTCTCTTTTATACTTTCTGGTGTATCGAAACTTCCATCTGACTCTTTGTGTCTATTTGGATTAAAATTCTTGTCTTGAAGAATTCTCTCTGAGGCAAGTATAGGGTCTAAATCTAGAAATACTTTAAAAGATTCTGGTATAAAATGAAAACCGAGACGAGAATCAAGAACGACGTTCTCCATCTGTCCTACTTCTATATTCCTATCATCGAGAATCTTATCTATAGAGAGATCAGTCTCAGCCATTTTACTTAATTCAGTAAGAGGAACACCTTTTTCATCTGCAATAGAGCGCATAAAATCACCGGTAGAAAAATGCTTATAGTTTAAAAGCTCTGAAACTCTCTTAGCTGTTGAAGACTTACCACTACCGAGTGAACCTGCAATCGTGATTATATGCTTTTTATTCATAAATTCATTCTAACATAATGACCAACAAATAAAAAACATTACGTGCCCCGTAATAATTTTGGCAAAATTTGATAAAAACCTTAAAATAATAGACCATTGCCAAAATTTACTATGGGGTGTTATAGTGCAAATATGAACATATTGGCAATAGAAACCTCCTGCGATGAGACAGCAATAGCCATCGTTGAGACCAAAAAGGACGGTAAAAAAATAAAATTCAAAGTCCTTGGGAATGAAATTTCTTCCCAGATTGCTATTCATATACCTTATGGAGGAGTCTTCCCTGCTATCGCCAAAAGAGAGCATATAAAGAACTTGCCACTAATATTCGAAAGAGTTCTAAAACAATCCAAACTAAAAATTGAGAAAATAGATGCGATAGCAGTGACCGTCGGTCCTGGACTTGAACCTGCGCTCTGGACTGGGATAGTCTTCGCCAAAGAACTCAATAAAAAATATAAAATTCCTATAGTCCCAGTGAACCATATGGAGGGACACGTCTTCTCTATCTTCCCAAAGAAAACAAAAAACTTCACAGTGGAGATAAAAAGTGATATGTTCCCCATGCTTTCTTTACTTGTCTCCGGTGGACATACTGAACTCGTACTTGTTAAAGAAGGAATGAAGTATAAAAAGATTGGCCAGACTCGCGACGATGCTGCCGGCGAAGCCTTCGACAAAGTCGCTCGTATGCTCGGGCTTCCTTACCCTGGAGGACCAGAGGTTTCAAAGTTGGCTAAAGAGGAGCGCTCTGGTATGAAGCGAGAAAATGTTGTTCCAGGAAGCCTTACGGAGGGCCGATTAGTAAATCGTGTCGTGAGACAAGAGCCGAGATTGTGTGCTGACGGGAATAACATTTCGAGTGAAATACCAGAGATAGTATTGCCCCGCCCTATGATTCATTCTAAAGATTATGATTTTTCATTTTCCGGATTGAAAACTTCTGTACTATACTTGATACGAGACATGAAAGAGAAGAATCCAAATATACTTGAAAACGAAAAAGTAAAACAAAAAATAGCTAGAGAATTCGAAGACTCTGTAGTAGAGACTCTTGTATATAAAACAATAAAGGCAATAAAAGAATACAAGATAAAAACTATCATCATCGGAGGTGGAGTCTCTGCCAATACTTACCTGCAAGAAGTCATGACAAAAGAAATAAAGAATCTAGTGAAGTCGGACTTCACTAGTGTTAAAATACACTTCCCTTCAAAACAACTCACTGGCGACAATGCCCTCATGATAGCCATCGCCGGATACTACCAAGCCAAAAATAAAAAGTTTGTAAAAAGAATGAGTTCCATCAAAGCTCAGGGAAATTTGAGTTTATAAAAAGAAAAGGCCGTTTCTAATAAATTAGACGTGCCTTCCTTGTTAAAATTTAAATTTTTCTAAAAATACCAATGTAATGTATCCCACTAACTTCTTTGAATTCTTTCTTTAAAAATTTCAATAAAGGAATCCATTTATCAACTTCTTCCGGCCAAAATGATTTGGACTCAGAGATACCAATTTTTTTAATTTCCTTTTCAATATCAATACCTCTGTATCGATTGGCGGTTTTTAAAAAATCCAAAATCTCTTTTTTTAAGTCATCCATATTATCAATTTCGATAAAATGATGCTCTTTAGAATAATCAGAAGAAATTATTAATTCTACTCTTTTCATCTTTATATATTTAATTGGTTATTAAAAACATTTTTATTTCATTTAATAATATCATATTTAAAGTGGTTTGTCAAGTAACATATATCTTTGAAAAATAAGGCTGAAAGTGTTATATTCTATATATGATTGAACCAGATATAGACCCCAAACTACTTAAACCATACGACCCAAAGGAAACCGAAGATCGTATTTATAAACTATGGGAAGAGAGTGGCTTTTTTAACCCTGATGTCTGTATAGAAAAAGGTGTGACAGATAAGGATGCTAAAGTTTTCTCTATGGTTCTTCCCCCTCCAAATGTCACAGGAACTCTACATATAGGCCACGCTTCGATGCTTACCATCGAAGACATCATGGTTCGCTTTGCTCGTATGCAAGGCAAGAGAACTCTCTGGCTTCCAGGTACTGACCACGCTGCTATCGCTACTCAAGCAAAAGTAGAGAAGATTCTTGAAAAAGAAGAAGGTAAAAGAAAAACAGACTTAGGTAGAGAAGAATTTCTTAAAAGAGTTGAAAAATTTGCCCAAGAAAGTCACGACACTATCGTAAACCAATCTAAAAAGATGGGGGCATCCCTCGACTGGTCACGCGAAGCTTATACTCTCGATGCAAAAAGAAACTTTGCTGTCCGTACTGCTTTCAAGAAAATGTATGATGATGGACTTATATATCGTGGTCATCGTATTGTGAACTGGGATCCTAAAGGTCAGACTGTTATCTCTGATGATGAGATAATCCACGAAGAAAGAAAAACAAAACTCTATACATTCAAATACAGTAAAGACTTCCCTGTCTATATTTCTACAACAAGACCGGAAACAAAAGTTGGTGATACTGCAGTCGCAGTGCATCCAGAAGACCCAAGATATAAAGAGTATGTTGGTAAAACTTATATGATAGAAGACTTCTGTGGAGTTAAGCTTGAAATTAAAATTATAGCGGATGAAGCCGTAGAAAAGGACTTTGGGACAGGAGCACTAGGAGTCACTCCCGCTCACAGTCAGATAGATGCGGAAATAGCAGGAAGACACAACCTACCAACTAAGCAAGTTATCAATGAATATGCGAAGATGACTGTTGGCGACGAAAGAATTTTAAACAAGAAGACAACGGACGCCAGAGTTGTAATAGCAGAGTGGCTAAAGAATGAAGGCCTCATGAAAGAAGAAGTAGAAACAACTCAGAACATATCTACCGCTGAACGCACTGGTGGTATCATAGAACCGCTTCCAAAACTTCAATGGTTCATAAATGTGAATAAGCAAATAACAGACAGAGGCAACAAAACACTCAAGGAATTAATGCTTGAAGCTGTTCGTAGTGGAGGAGTAAATATAATTCCAGATCGTTTTGAGAAAGTTTACTACAACTGGATAGAAAATCTTCGTGACTGGTGTATCTCCCGCCAACTATGGTACGGGCATCGAATCCCTGTCTGGTATCGTGTAAAATCACAAAATGATCACACGACAAGTAAAGGAGAAGAGATATATTGCGGAGTAGAAGCACCAGATGGTGAAGGATGGGAACAAGATTCTGATACTCTCGATACTTGGTTCTCTTCTGGTCTTTGGACATTCTCAACTCTCGGATGGCCAGACTTAAATGCACCTGACTTTAAAACATATCATCCTACAAGCATGCTTGAGACAGCCCACGATATCATTTTCTTCTGGGTAGCTCGTATGATACTTATGAGTACTTATCTACTAGGAGAAATTCCATTTAAGACAGTCTACCTACAAGGTGTGGTTCGTGATGCACAAGGGCGCAAGATGAGTAAATCCCTCGGTAATGCGATGGATCCACTTGAAGTATCTGCTAAATACGGGACAGATGCTGTCCGTATGTCCCTCATCGTAGGTACAGGTCCTGGGAATGATACTAAGATGTCCGAAGACAAAATAAGAGCCTATAAGAATTATGCGAACAAGCTTTGGAATATAACTCGTTTCGTCTTGAGTAGTACAGATAAAATAAAATATAATGAAAAGTTCTCTAACTATACAGATAGAGAAAAGATATTAAATGAAGAAAGAGAAGCTCTCATAAAAGATATAACTAAAGAAATGGAAGAGTATAAATTCTATCTCGTAAGTGAGAAGATATACCAGTATACTTGGTCTCGTTTTGCTGATGTCATCATAGAAGAAAGTAAAGAAATATTCTT
>CAITEG010000066.1 GCA_903891365.1 uncultured bacterium | reverse complement strand
TTTCATTTTTTATTGTTTTAAATTAAACATTTTAAAGAATTATATTACACACAGAATAGCATAAATATAGTCTCTTGTCAATGATGACTAATCTAGCCTATAAATAGAAAACCCACCGAAGCAGGTTTCCTGCCGGTGGGTTTAGTTTATTTTTGTACCCAATCCATTTGCACCAGATTTCCAATGTGGAAATTGATCTGGTAAGGATTGACAATCGTCATCACATACCGTCTCCACAAAGTATCATCGGAATAATCTTCATCAGCGAGTTTATCAAATTCTTTTTTATCCCAGAATCTGATACTGACTCCTTCGATGCCTTCAGTGTAGTAAAGAGTTATCCCCCTGTCGTCATTTATGGTGACGTTTTTTAATTCTTGTCTTTTCTCTTTCATCCTGAAGAAACCTTTTACGCCACCGATGATCCTTACTTTTTTCAATTTGGAAAGATAGTTAATCTTTACCGAGACGATCTTCTTACCTTTCATAATCTCGGTCAAAGACAATACTTCCCCTTTGGAATTCGTAAAAACTGGAACTTCTACAGAAAACACATCCTCATTTTTCATTTTATCTATATTTAAATTAAACATTCAAAGAACTACACTACTCCTCATAGTATAGCATATTTATACACACTTGTCAATACTAGATAAAATCCATACAAAACACCACAAACAGCTTTGTTTGTGGTGTTTTGTATTCCCTGTTTCGTCGTTTTCGACTCGTCAGACAAAATTACATTTTGTTACAGGCGGTAAGAAAGAGAATCAGATTCTCTCCCTTACCATTCTTTAATTAATTAATACTTATGTGTAAAAGACAACAAAAAGATTAATTCACAAACCACATCTGCAAGAACCCTAGTACTGTGATCGTACCGTTATCTGAGTTCTGCTCACATAATACATCAGCTTGAAATGCGCTCGCTGCTTTTATCTACCTCGTAGATTACTCGTAAAGTGATGATTCTTTTTAATAAGAATCACGTACTTCAATGTACTCAGCCCATGTTATTACCATACCTCTGTAGATAACCAATAAGGTTAAAGGGGTGAATTTAATAACACTAGCTTTCTCTACATTTTCATTCATAAAAAAACGATTGTTTTTTGGTCCTCCTCTTGAAAAATAAATCTTTCAAAAAGATTCTTTATGGGTTGTGTCTTAAAAGATCAACTTACGCACACTATACCACAAAACATATATTTAGCAATAGTCTTATATAAATTCTTTCAAAGCACCTTTAAGTATAAAGAAAATAAAAAGGCCCTATACTACTGCTAGCATAGGTGCCTGTCTATATTAAATTAACTAAATTTCAAGGAAGAGCTTTCTCATGTGCCCTTCCATGTGGATAAGAGTGATGACTTCAGCGATCAGGTCCTCAGGGCTAATGATTACCAAATTCTCATGCCACTCACCTTTGTTGATGAGAGGAACAGTCTCAAGGATAAAGACCTTGTCGATAGTCCCATCTTCGAGCAGAGGATTGATGGTTTTAAAAGTCTCTGAAGAAAAGTCGTTGTGAACTACGAAGAATGATATCTCTTTCGCTCCATTCTTTTTGGCGATCAGTGCTCCAGTCTTGAGAGTTCCTCCATTCTGTAACATGTCGTCAAAAGCTGCAACTCGATGGCCCTTCACATTGCCAATGATTTTAGACTTCTCGAGATCCACTTCACGTGTACCAGAGTGTCTTTCTTTAAGAATGAATGAGACATCTTTACCGAGTAGTTCAGCAATTTTTGCATTACGCTTGAAGCCTCCTTCATCGAGAGCCAGAACGCTATCAAAAAGATCACTGTGGCTCATCGCGTACTCGATCAGAACCTTCATCAGATACACGTGATGTACAGTGCGAAGCCGATAGTGCGTAGTGTCGTAGAAGCTTGGATGCTGAGATGAGTGCTGGTCAAAGATAGCGATCACCTCAAGTCCAGAGTTAGAGATTTGCATCGCTGTGTCTTTGTAAGCGACAGTTTCTCCGAAACGCTTCACGTGGTCAGACTTACCATCTCTCACAAAAGGAAATACTCCAAAGACTCTAGCGGCACCTCTGATCGAACTACAGATCAAATGCAGTTCTTTCATCGTGTCATAGCCAGAGTGAAGTGAACTGAAGATGCAGATATCCATACCACTTACGTCGCATTTTCTTCTGACATCCAGTTCCCAGTTGTTAAACAACTTCGACTCTATCTCAAGTGGGATGACTCCCAACTTCTGTGCAACTTTCAAGCCCAATTCTTGGTGAGAGTTTGCAATAATCAGTCCAAAAGGACCGAACCTAGATTGCTCCATAGTTACCTCCTATTTTAAATTTGAGTTTACATTTTTCTTCAGAATAGTCTTAATAATATTTATTGTCAAACAATATCACCACTCTCTAATTCCAGCTGAATCCTCTCCCATAGTGACCCCAGGTGCAAGTATCTTTATACTTCACTTCACTAAGCTTTAAGTACTCCCTTATGCCCTTTGGGCTCAGATCATACCCCTTTATCTCACTCTCGACTCCGTCTACCACTGCCACCGCCATGACCGGCTCCTTCTTGCCTATCGCATAAGCGAGCTTTGTATAGACTTCCTTCGCCTCGTGCTTTAGGAGCAAGTCTACGGCTATCCTACGGGCCATATAGGCCCCTGAGCGGTCGACTTTAGTATAATCCTTCCCAGAAAATGAACCTCCTCCTATAGCCACTTCTGGGCCGTAATTGTCCACTACGAGCTTCCTACCAGAGAGCCCAGTATCCGCATCAAAGCCACCTTGATCCCACTCTCCGGATGGGTTGATAAGGTACTCTTCTGCTTCTATTATTCCTTTCACTAATTCTAAAAGTTCACTACTTTTTGTATTCTGAAAACTCACTACGACTGTCTTCACTCTTGCCTCGCCATGTTGCGGGTCGCCGTCCACTACCGTCACTTGCGTCTTGCCATCGTACGGATAAACTTCAAATACTTTCTGGCAAAGATTCCTCGCAAGGGTGTACTCAAGTGGCAAGTACTCGGCCGTCGCACTCGATGCATAGCCTTTCATAATCCCCTGATCGCCGGCACCACCTGCGTCTACCCCTTGGGCTATTTGCGGACTCTGCAGAACGATGTTTGAAATAATTTTAAAATTCTCTCCCACGATATCTTTCACTATCTTCTCTATATCTGGATTCACTTTCGAAGTCACCTCGCCGTTTATCGTCACCAAATTGTGCCCACCCATCACCTCCACCGCTACACGACTATCCTTATCACCCTCTAAATACGCATCTAGGATACTGTCTGCGATAAAATCACAAATTTTATCTGGATGCATAGGACTCACAAACTCTGCTGTACGAATTGCCATACTCTATTTTAAATTAAAAAAATCCTCATAATGAGGAAAGATTTTTTCACGTGGACTAGACGAGAAACGTATCTTCCCTGACACTTTCGTGTCTGGTTGGAGTTAGCACCTTATCGAAATAATTTCGGCAGGTTGCTGAACGAATCACAGGGCCAATTCCCTCATCGTTGCTCTTGATATGAACCTATTTAGTTGTACTCACACTATATCATACTCATTCCTTTTTTGTAAAATATCTTTATTTCAAGTTGTCTATGCTTCCAGCATCGGTCACTTTCGTGAAGCCAGCCTGCTCCATCATACTCTTAGCCATCATAGATCTGTTCCCAGACTCACAGTAGATAGTGACCTCCTCATCCTTGCCAATACTAGGAAAGACCCCTGCCATCATATCCATAATGTCATGATTCACCGCCCCCTCTATATGCCCTCCCTCATATTCCCCTTTTGTTCGCACGTCGATTAAGATCATGTTATTCTTCATCTGTAATAATAACCATTTTTTTATCGTATGCATTTAAAAGAACTGGCTCTTTTACTGAAATAAAATCAGCCATAACAACCTCTAAGTTTTTCCCTTGCTCAAATTCAATCTTTTTTAATTTTTCTATAAACTCTCTTAATTTCATATAAATAATTCGTGAATAGAATTAATAATTGAATTTCTTATGTCCTTCCATAACATTTCATCGCATTCAACCATATCTAAAATACTTTTTACTTGTTTGTTTGATAAATCTTTTATTTCAATATCTTTAGCAATTTCTTT
>CAITEG010000065.1 GCA_903891365.1 uncultured bacterium | reverse complement strand
AATTCCTTTGGAAACTATAGCTATATCTGTAATTTCTCCTCCGATGTCTAGCATTAGATAAGAATCGTGATTCATGTATCTGTCTCTGACTGATATGAATGAGCTCATCATAAAAGAAGAGAATGAAACTGGTGTATGATGAAAGCTTTCTGAAATAGTATCTCGAATCCTGTCTAAGCATGATTTTGGCGACATAGAGATAACCATGTTCATCTCTATAGAGCGAGTCTTCTTGCCGATAGGATCATCGACAGTATAACCATTGAGAGAGACACTCAGTATCGGATGTTCAATAACTTCAGGAGAACTATCTGTCTCTCCATACTTGTTTTTATACAAAGTATTAAGAGCTGTCATTTCTTTCTCGAGTAATTCATCCACAACATTTTTAGAAAAAGTAAAAGAATGCTCTTTATTCATCTTTATAACTCTAGTTTCAGATACATACCAAGGAGAAGCAAGAACACAGATAATCTCATCCGGAGCTCCAAGCTTACTATGATAAATAGAACGTGAAGCAAACCCTAAGGCCAAGACCATGTCCTTTAAAAATAAATCAAAGTCCAGCTCTTTTCTGGTCACTATGTCTGTACGGGTTGTTTTTATGATTGTAGGTAAACTTTTATTATCAGCAGGAACGCGTACGAGTGCTCCTCCTACACTACCAGATCCAATATCGAAAATAGCAACTATCTTTTCTTTTTTAGATGAAAATAAAAATCCCATATATACTTATAGTATACTATTTTAATAAAATAAAAACAAAAGAATTTTATTCTAGAATTGCTTTGATACGTCTGACACCAGCGGAGCTTGCTTCTTCTTTTTGTATTTTAAAGTGGCCGAGTTCACCAGTGTTGGAAACATGAGGACCTCCACAGAATTCTTTTGAAATAGCATTCCCCTCTTTATCTTCTACAAAATATACAGAGACTACTTCTGGATACTTTGCTCCAAATTCCATTTGAGCACCGAGCTTTTCTGCTTCTGCCAAAGGCAATTCACGTCTGACGACATCGAGATTCTCTTTTATTCTGTCATTCACCCAGTCTTCTACTTTTTTCTTCTCTTCATCTGTAAGTTTATGATCACACATAAAGTCCAAGCGAAGTCTTTCTTCTGTGATATTACTTCCTCTTTGCTTTATACTAGGGTCAACAATTGCTTGAAGCCCGGCAAGAAGAAGGTGGTGAGCCGTATGAAGCTTCACTGTCTTGTCATTGTGACCGGCAAGACCACCTTTGAACATCCCAGCACTTGAAGTACGAGATAAATCTTGATGTTCTTTAAGTTTACTGTCAAAATCTTCCCTATCTATCTTTATACCTTTCTCTTTCGCAAGTTCTTCTGTAAGTTCTATAGGGAAACCATAACTTTGATATAGATCAAATGGATCTACCCCTTTTTCAAAAGCTTTCAATCCTTGCTCTAAAGTTAGACGGAACTTTTCTTCTTCTTCTTTTATAATACCTTTATCATCAAGATCATAGACTCCTTCATAAATCTTTTTAATTTTCTCTACCATTTCATGAAGTGGTTTTTTTGAAAACTTTGAAGCTCTCCTTATAAGACGACGAAGCACATATCCTCTGCCTGTATTTCCGGGAGTTGCTCCATCTGAAATCATAAAAAGTGAAGCTTTTACATGATCAACAATAATTCTTTCTTCTTTAGTTTGTTCACCACCAAATAAGTCTGTATCAAATACAGTTTTAACTCCTTGCTTTACCATCACTATTCTCTCAAGACCCATACCTGTATCTACATTGTGCTGAGCGAGTTTACCAACAACTTTTCCATCAGCTTTTT
>CAITEG010000064.1 GCA_903891365.1 uncultured bacterium | reverse complement strand
TATTGGAGATATAGTAGAAGAAGGCCAACAGCTTTTAGCCCTCGAAGCAATGAAGATGGAAAACAGAATAAAATCTCCAAGAAAAGGCAAAGTAAAAGAGATAAAGGCAATAGTTGGTGCGACCTGTAATTCTGGCGATTCCTTAATGATAGTAGAGTAGAATAGTCTTTAAAATTAAATAGTTACAACTTGATCTTTTTTTATCATGTTTTTCGCATGCATGTTTCCACATAAAGAAGTGATACCAAGAGCTGCAGGACAAGAGTAGCAAGAGTTCAAGCGCATATAGTCTCCTTATCGGCTTTTTTATAAAGCATTTTGAAGAAATTATTTAACTTATTTTGCAGACTTTTTTGTATCGTTAGAGGGTTCAGGGTTTTGTAATAAGCCGTAAGTTTATCTTTTGTTTCCTGAGTAATGGACTGGCAGTTTATTATTCTTTGATATGGAGTTACAGGCTTAGTATATTTTCTTTTGTACTTACTCCCCACACGTAGTTTAGATTCAAGTTTTACTTGAGGGATAAAAAAGTTTTGTAGAAGAGCATGATCGTTGGTGTAGATGTCGTTCACAAGATCTAATAACTCTGGTTTATCGAACCTGTCGTAGCCAAAGAGTTCCCTAACGTGAGTGAAGTTTTTTTGTTCGACGTGTGCGTTGTCATTTTTCTTATATTCTCTTGAACGAGTCATAAGTTGTTTTAGACGAGGTTTTTCTCCTTCAGGACTAAAATATCTTATGAGATGATAATTTAAGAACTCAGAACCATTGTCCGAGTTAAATGCTTTTATTTCGAATGGAAGAACTGTTTCTATGCTTTTTACAGCGTCTACTACACCATTTGCGCCTTTACCCCATATCCCTCTATTTTCAGTCCAGCCAGAGTAGATATCAGTCAGCGTTAGCGACCAGATAAAGTCTCCAGCTAAAGACCCACCACAGTGTGCAACAGTATCAGCCTCAACAAAGCCAGGCTCGTTGATATTGTAATCAAAAGGTTTTATTGGGATAATATGTCGAAGACTTCCTGGACGAGTTCCACTACGTTGTCGTCGATCTAAACTCACTCTGAAGGCTTTTAATTTGCGATCTATTGTTGCATGACTCATAGCAAGAAGCTCTTGCTTAACAGCATCTCCACATTCATAGAAGCTCAGCCAGTGCGGAAGTGCTGCAACCATCTTCTTACTATTCATTTGCTGCATCAGCATCCACATCTTTTTCAGATGCTGTATTGCTATTTCTGTGTATTTCTTATTTCTTCCTGATGATTTATTCTTTTTAACTGCTTTTTTGTTTAATGCTCTAATTCCGTGCTTTCTACTTAACCCAGTATTTTCACATAGTTCAGTCAAAAGCCACCCTTTCTCTTTCTTGCTACTTTTTTGGTAGCGTCCTCTCAAAATAGCGATATATTCCGCTCTAAGGTCATTACTCATAGTGTACCTCCCGTAATTTTAAATACTTACCCAGTATTGTTTCGGTAACGTATATTATGAGGAAATGACCCCGTAACTCATAATTTGAACCCCCTAAAATAAGGCTTTCGGTATCATTTCTTATGAGGAAATGCGCTGCAGGTACTGTCGCACCAGAAGATCCTTCTGGTGTACTAGGCTCTATTAAAACTTTTGGACCTGCTGAGATGGACCTAACGCTTGGAGCATTTGTTTTTGGTAACCATGTAGATGGAAGCTTCTTTGCAGGAATATCGGAGTGCATAGATAACGAGGTTAATCCAGAAACTTCTTACATAGAACTTTCTATAGATAAGGACGGCGTTCTAACTAGTGGAAAAATGGTATTTGTAGACAAAAATAAATGGCAAGGTGGAGGAAAATTAGACACTCCGTGCTTTAATCAAATAACTTTTACCGACGCAGAACATGTTTCCATACTAAGACCTGCTGGCGCTGGCCCTCTGGATCTTACGTACATCTACGACTCAAACCTAGAAACTTTTACATTAATAGTTGGTGACAGCGAAGGTGACGAAAGCACAACAGAATACTTTGAGTACTCCTCCGGTCGGGATGGACCCATAGTTTTCAACCAGATAGATGCCGGGTACCCAATGGACTCCACTGGGCTGTGTGCAGAAGGCCTTGACCTAAATCCACTGGGCTCGTACTTTAAGTTAGTTCTTTCTAATGGGGTACTACAGTCTGGAGAATGGATGTTAACAAAGTACAACATCGGATGGGATAATGGTGAGCAAATCGTCGGTACCCTTGATCATCCCTGCAGTTACCAGACACAAAACATAGATGTAGTGAACAAAACTTTCAATCTTTGTTTAGTTGGTGATATGTGCTGGCCTGACCCATTTACTTACCAGCAAGATGAACCATCATTTACACTAGTACTTCCAGGGAAAGATAAGAAAGATGACGGCAAAGATGACGGAAGCACAACAGAATACTTTGCGTACTCCTCCGGTCGGGATGGACCCACAGTTTTCAACCAGATAGATGCCGGGTACCCAACGGACTCCACTGGGCTGTGTGCAGAAGGCCTTGACCCAAATCCACTAGGCTCATACTTTAAGCTAGTTCTTTCTAATGGGGTACTACAGTCTGGAGAATGGCTGTTCACAAAGTACAACAACGGATGGGATAACGGTGAGCAAATCATCGGTACCCTTGATCATCCCTGCATTTACCAGACACAAAACATAGATGTAGAGAATAAAACTTTCAATCTTTGTTTAGCTGGTGATAAGTGTTGGCCGTTCCCCCTTACTTACCAGCAAGATGAACCATCGTTTACACTAATACTTCCAGGGAAAAAGAAGTAAGAGGACTACTTAGGTCAGAAAACTACTACAAACTAGGTAAAGAGAAAATAAAGGTTTTTTCAAATAGTCCGATAAGAGTCTAAGAGGTACGTATTTTGTGCAAGGGTTTTATAAATCTAATAGAAATATTCGGCGTGGTATTTATACTCTCGTCTTGTGGCAATCTTAATTGGGACAAGGTTCCACATAATAACAATATCGTCTGATGGCCCTATCGACGATGGTGTACGTGATAATCCTGATGATCCAGGCGATAACCCAATAGCACAGATAACTGAACTTCAGGCGACAATAACGGGGCTGACACTACTTTTCGACACGGACAATGCAGTTCTTAGTATAGTTCTCAAACATGGCTAGATTCTTTTGGTATCACAATTATGCCAAACGTTCCTTTTAATGATGTCCCTTTCAATTGCAGTGAAGGCACAGGCTCAATAGAGGGATTTATAGAAGTTAGTGGGTCAGATGCTATTGTGAACTCAACTATCACACTAGAGAACTGTACAATAGATCTTTCGCATCTAGGATCAAAATGTGGAGTGTTTCCAGTAGCTACTTTTAACGGAACAATGGACGTATCAGGTACTGTTTCAGATATAAGCTTCTTCTTAAATACTTTAGATGCAGATATTACCGCTACGGATCTTCGTGCAACCGTTGACGATGAAACTTTTAGCGTCGACATAGATGGTGTAAATTTAATAGGTGATAACATAGACGGAGGAACTATTGGTGGCAATTTTGTTCACAGCGAATATTGGAACTCTTCTGAACTAAATGCTTACGACGCGCGGGAGCAGGTATTCAGCGGTGGTGGGTACCAGAGTTCCCCTCACAAAACTCACACTTCCTACATACGCTGTGTCAGAACTTTTTA
>CAITEG010000063.1 GCA_903891365.1 uncultured bacterium | reverse complement strand
TGTTTCGAGTAACAATTGGGTATAAAACAAAAGCAAAGAATACAAATGTTATTTTAAGTCATGAACACATTGATTTCAAATGGGTCACACCAGAAGAATTTAGTAAATTAGATATATATGAACCTCACAGAAAGCTTGTTGAGCAATTTAAAAAAATGAGAGTATAATCAATTTATGAAAGTCATCAAGAAATCGCATGAAAAATTTGTACGTGAAGATGCTCATGGAGGTAGTGGGGGACGTAGATTATTATTGTCAGAAAATGAGATAGATAATTTGCAGGCTATGACATATGGATTCTTGCCAGCAGGTTCTAAATTTGCGTGGCATATGCATGAAAAAATGAACGAAGTCATGGTTGTTTTGAAAGGGCAAGGAACTGTACGAGATGAAGATGATACATATTCTTATTCAGCAGGAGATGTGTTCATATTTCCAAAAGATATTTTTCATGAAATTGAAAATACATCTAATGAAGAACACGAATATATTTTTGTGAGAGTTTATGAATAAAAAAAATAGCAAATAATGACTTCATCTATACATTTTAAAAATCAGCCGAAATTTTCTGGTGCTGAAGTTGATAGGATTCGAGATGAACGGCGATTAGCATCGTTTTCTTCTCTTGAGAATTTCTTATCAAATGATGACTTATTTAAAGGTAAAGAAATTGAAGTTGAATTCTCTCACCAGGGTATTTCTTCACTCGTTTGCTTTATTGAAGGAGACGAGAAGAAATTGGTTCTTAAAATAGCCGTAGATAATACTGTCACCGAAGGTAGCGAGGCACTATTTCTAAGGACGTGGGAAGCTACTGGTATTTCAACACCTCATATTTATAAAGAAGGAAAACTTGCTGATAGACCATTTGTTTTGATGGATTATATTGATGCTCCTAATGCAGAAGCAAAATATAAAGATGATAAAGAAGGTAGGAATAATATGCATCTTGAAGCCGGGAGAATTTTATATGAAATGCACAAGCCTGAAGCTACTGGTTTTGGTAAAGTCATAGATGGTAAAGGGGAGTATGCTTCATTTAAAGAATGGATTGATACTCTCAATATGACGAATAGAGCGAAGTATGTAGAAGAGAATAATCTACTAACGAGAGAGCATGGAAAATTTTCAGAAGCAAGAGACATTCTGGTTAGTTATGTCGGTGATAGTAATAAAAGTAGTTATTGCCATTTTGATTATAGTGCTGGGCATCTTTTTGCTACAGAACCTTTAACTGTATTTGATCCGAATCCACTTTTCAATGATGGGTGTATAGATTTAGGACGTACTCTAGTCAATTATATTGCTGCTAGTGGTACATACCCTAAAGAGATTGTAGAAGGATACTGTGAGGACAAAATATTAGATGAAAAAGTTTTGCGTGCTTCAATACTTCTCAATATCATTTACAAATTGCCATATCAGCACCAGAAGGGAAGAACTCAAGTTATACAAAACTTTCAAAACTATCTAATTCAAAATAAATTCCCCAGATAGGGGTTTCGCCCCTATCCGGGAAGCCCTCATTTTACTCAATAACAACCGAGGAGTATAATATTTATATGAAAAAGTATGAGAATGAAATAAGGCAATATTTAGAAGAGCGTAATTGGCACAATCTGAGGCCTGGGGACTTGGCGAAGTCTATATCTATCGAATCGGCTGAACTGCTCGAGCTTTTCCAGTGGACAAACCAAAGCCTGGATGAAGTGAAGAAGGACAAAGAGAAGATGGAACAGATCAAGAAAGAGCTCGCGGACGTCCTCACTTACTGCCTAGATATGAGCGTGCTTTTAGAATTCGATACAGGTCAGATAGTTTTAGATAAGCTTGAGACAACTAAATTGAAATACCCAGCCCACCTATTTAAAGGCAGAGGTGAGGATGTTGAAGCTGGCTCAGAAGAAATATATTGGAAAATTAAAAAGGAGCACAGAATGAAAGGGGAGTAAATTATGGAACCAAAGATAAAAAATGCACTACATTGGATAGTAGGAATATTAGATAAGAATAAGATACCCTATAGAATAGGGGGAGGGTTCGCGGCACATTTCTATGGTTCAGGTAGACCTATCAACGACATAGATATTTCTCTTTCGGGGGAATACTTTCCCATTATAGTTCCAGAAGTTTCAGAATATATAACAGCCGGTCCTAAGCATTATTCAAATGAAAAATGGGATTGTGATACTTTGTCTATAAATTATGATGGACAGCAGATAGATATGACAGACATAAATACCTTGCGTATGAGTAATAAGGAGAAGACAGAATGGTGCCAGACCAAAGACAAGCACCGTAACTTTCCAAATATAATTATGAATATAGAAGGCATAGATGTATCACTTATGGATCCAAGAGATTTAGTTGCTTATAAGAAGCATTTAGACGGAGACCATCAATTGATAGATATAGAAGCAGTGGAAAAGTATATTAAAGAAAAAGATATTAAATAACTTTATGCAAACTTTTACTGAACGAGTCATTAAAATAGCCTTAGCGATTCCTCCGGGGAGGGTCACTACCTACGGTAGGATTGCGCGAGCAGCGGGGGCGGGGCCTATGGCTTCGCAGAGTATTACGAATATACTAGGGAAGGCTTATATGGCTGGAGTTAAAGGCATTCCTTTTCACCGGATTGTCTATGCCGATGGGAAGATATGGGTGAATGAGGAATACAAGAAGAAAAGACTGGCTTTGTATAAAAAGGAAGGCATAAAGCTCGACAAGAACAATAGGATACTGAACTTCAGAGATGTCCTTTTTGAATATAAATAGATTTAATATTTTAAATAGGTAGTATTCTACCTATTTTTTGTGCGTGTAGTATAATGAATACAACTGGAATTAGTCCACTATTAATTATAATTTTAAAGATATTTTATGAAAAATAATACATCCACCTTAGTCAGATACTTCAAAGCTATGTCCTTGGTATTTGCTGTTTTTAGTTTTTTATTTATAAGTAGTGTCGCTAGCGCTTATGTAATACCGACATTTTCTTTTACTCAGCCAAATCTTTATTCAACTCAGATAAAAGTTTACGGAGACCCAAATGCTACTGTAACACTACGTTATGGTAATCTAGCTTCTCTCTCAAATACGATAGGGACGACGGATGAGAATGGCTCACTAGTGGTTTCTGTGAGTACTAGTAGCTACAATATTGCTTGTGGAAACACTGCGTATGTATATATAAACGGTATCCAGTCTGCGACTATACCTTGGTCGCCTCTAAGCTCAACTTGTACTAGTCTCTCTCTTAGTCAAACATCTCTAAATCTTACTAAAGGGCAAAGCACTTCTGTCACTTCTCCTGATAATTCAAACATTTCTGTAACTTCGAATTCTAATTCTTCAATAGTAAGTTCAAATGTTATTGGTAATACTATCTATCTGACAGCGATGAATTATGGAACAGCTAGTTTGATAGTTTGTTCAAATGACAATGCTAATCTCTGTGGAACAATTTCAATAACAGTTACAAGTGATGCTGCTAGTAGTGTTACTTTCAGCCAGAAAAATATTATTCTAAATGTTGGAGATAGTCAGTCCATCACAGCTTATGGTTCTGGGTCAGGTACATACTATGTATCAGCTAACTCTAATACCGCGAGTGTTACAGCAAGTATAAGTGGTAATACTGTTAATTTATACGGTTTGTTATTTGGATCTTCTACTGTAACTATTTGTCAAAATAATGGTGGATGTGGAGTAATGTATGTCTCTATTGTAAATGGTATGCAAACTCAAACTCCAGTAGCTTGTGCTACTCCCGCAGTTTCTTCTACTGTTGTTACTCCTACTGTGCCGAAGAGTGTTTCTGTTAATGAATTTGTTAATAATCTAAAGCTTGGTTCAAAAGGAACAGAAGTTAAAAGTTTACAGAGCAAGCTCAAAGTTCTTAAGTTTTACTTGGGGATTCTGGATGGAAAATTTGGAGCAAGTACAGAGAAGGCACTTAAAGCATTCCAAAAGGCACACAAGTTAGAGCAGGCTGGTAATACTGGTCCTAAAACCCGTGCCTTGTTGAATAAATAAAAGTTATATAAGTATAATTAATTTGATATAATATAGTATATGAAAAAATCAATGAAACCAAGAAATGTGAAAGCATTAGTTCCTATGCCAGTTAAAGGGGATATGAGGTTAGAGGGTGCGATCAAGAATCCTCCCAACCTAAAGCCAAAGAATAAAAGAGCAAAATAATTTATGAAAGATAAAATCTGGTTCAGAAGAAAGTTGTACGGTTGGGGATGGTATCCAGTAACCTGGGAGGGGTGGGCTGTTATATTCGTATGGGCTTTCCTGTTTACTTCTATAATGGTTAACATAGAGCGTCAAGTTGCACTTAGGGTACTTTTTATTTTCATATCAGTTCTGGTACTTATCTATGTTTGTTATAAAAAAGGCGAGAAGCCAAAGTGGCAGTGGGGGAAGAGAGAGGAAGATTAAACAAAAAAGGAATTACTTAAAAGTAATTCCTTTTTTGTTTAATCTAGTTTGACCCATCTGTGGGTGCTTTTTCTATTGCTACATTCAGCGCATTTGAAGTCCTCCGGTAAGTCTTCCCACTTGGTGCCTGGGGCTATGCCTCTTCTAGGGTCGCCTTTAACTTCATCATATATCCATCCACAATCACTACAACGATATCGAGACATATTTATATTACTGTTTTTATTACTAATATTATCATTATATATGATTTCTTTGAATTGTTGTATACTTAGGTTAAATTAATTCTCTAAAATATGACGCAAGAAGAAGTTATCTATCTCATTCGCCAGGATGGGGTAGGTCAGGGTATCGAATGCAGTTTTATTTCAAAAGATGCTAACAATAATGAGTATAATTCTCCTGTTGTTAACTATAAATATCAAAAAGGGAAAATCAAAGTTTATCTTGGTAACTACCATTTAAAAATGCATGAGAAGAATCTGACAAGGTCTCCTTACTGTGAGCTTCGTATCAAAGAAGTAGGGAAGAAGCAAACTTTTGCTCTGAAGCTTTCTTCTAAGCTTTTATCTATAGAAGAAAAGTCTGTTCACGTCATCGTCTTGAAAGTAGAATATAAAGACGACTACGGGGAAGCATTAACTTTCAGAGTTGCAACTAACTAAAAATGGAGTTACCTACAAGTAACTCCATTTTTTGTTTTTATATACCAAGTTCTGGTATAATTATATTATGGATAAAAAAATCGTAGTTCGAACAAGGGGTATTATATTATGTGAGGGAGAGCTTCTTGTTGTTAAGCATTCAGATGACCATGATTATTATGCTTTACCTGGAGGTCATCTTGAGTTTGGAGAGACTGTTTTAGAATGCATGGAAAGGGAAATAGTAGAAGAACTTGGTGTTAAACCACAGATAGGGAGATTGCTGTATATTCATGATTATATTGATAAGAACGACGGAATACAATCAGTTGAATTTTTCTTTGAAGTTACGAATGGAAAAGATTATAAGAATCTAGACGGTCTTGAGAGAACTCATGCATTTGAATTAGTAGATCTTATTTGGTTAAAAAGAGATGGGAATGAGACTTTGCTTCCTCCTGGAGTAGCGAAAGATTTTAAAGAAGGCAAAATATTATCCGATGAAGTTAGGTACATCAAAGACTAACTAAAACGAAACACTTTTTATTTTCTTAAATAGATAAGTGAAAATACAGATTATTACTAGACCGAAGATGACTTTCATTACTGGAGGAATCACTAGGAAGATATTTCCTAGGAAGTAACCGATAGTTACAAGTAGGGCGGTCCAGATGAAGCCGCCTACAAGGTTGAGGATAACGTAGTTTTTGAATGGAACTTTGAACATACCAGCTACGACAAGCACAACAGCTGCAAAACCGAAGCCCATAGTAAGCTTCGAGATGATAAGGATTTTCTGGTGGTATTTAGAGAACTTATCTTCTATTTTTTCTAATGCTTCAGGAGTCACTCCTACATAGTGTCCATACTTGAAGATAGCATTATGCGTACCATATCTTCCGAGCATATACCATCCGATATCTGCTACGAAGTCTCCAAGGACTAAAGCGAAGTACATAGGTACTAGAGAAAACTGTCCAAGTCCGTAAAGAAAGCCACTTGTCATCATTACCACAGGACCTTCAACTATCGTACCTATAAAAAGCAAAACGTATTTTGATGATTCAAGCCAGAGAAGAAAGTTGTGGAAAATTATTTCCATATTTATATTTTTATTGTAGCATTAATTTATCTCTATATCTACGTAAATAATTTGTGGAAATTTTTCTTTTATCTTTTTTTCTATCTCGTCGATATGACTTCCGACAAGACGTGGAATTCTGTCTGTCGTTTTGAACATAAGCTTGGTGAACTTTTTAAAGTCATTCTTTATCTCATCATATTCTTCTTTGAGGTCACCGGCTTCATATATCTCTTCGTAGAGAGGAGAGCCATTCCATTCGACAGTCGTGTATATCCTGTATTTATTTATATCAATAGCGACGGACTTAAATTCTGATACATGCTCTATGCAAGGATCTTCTAGAAGGAACTCGATGATTTCTTCTGTGGTTTTTTCATTGATAGATTTACCTATAATGTAGTTGTGATTCTTTATAATAAGGATAACAGCCAAGAATCCAAGTATAAGTCCGACTATGATACCACCGATCGAGTCGTATACATTGTTTCCCGTCATATACATGAGGCCTTGGGCCATGAGTGCCACGAAGACACCGAGGACAGCGGCACTATCTTCGTACACAACAGCTAGAGTTACTGGGTCTGCATCAGTAAATATTTCTTTTGAAAATTCTTCTTTACCTTTTAATTCTTTGAGAGCGATAAAGAGAGTGATACTTTCAACAACAAGAGCGATACATAGTATGAGTATCGTAAAGTAGCTGAAGTGATTTGCATCACCCACACTTCCACTTAAGAGAGATTCAAGTGAGTGATAGACTGTAACTCCAGCTCCGATGAAAAGAATTCCACAAGCAGATATGAGGGACCAGAAGAATCTTTCAATACCGTATCCATATCCGTGGATATCATCGGCTGGTCTCTTAGATCTTTTAAGTCCTATAAGAAGGAGGGATTGATTTAGGGTATCAGCAAAAGAGTGAATGCTTTCAGCAAACATACTGGCTGAGCCAGATATTATCGCCACTACTGTTTTAATGATGGTGACGAAAACGTTTCCAAACAGAGCGTATATTACAGATTTATTTCCTTGCGTTTTATTCAGCATAGGGAGGATTATATCATAAAAATAGATATTTAGTAGATTATAAGTTGAAGGTATCTTTATCTTTTTTGAATAGATAAGAAGACATTTGGTATACAGTATAAGTGATGAAGAAAGCAGCCAGTACGTCTATCGAGTAGTGGTAGTGGCCTAGGAGAACGACAGCCCCCATGAATACTGAGTCTAGTAAGAATAGATACCGGAGAGGTTTGTATTGCCAGAATATGAGAGCCATTAGGAATGGTATACCAGTGTGGCCTGAGAAGAAGAGGTCTCCACCGAAAGTAAATTTATTTATAAAATTTGTACTTCCCGCTATCGCTTGGGTGGGGAATGGGCCTAAATGGGTGAGAGAAATGAAGACAGATCTTATGATAGTAAAGAGTGCGATACTTTTACCGATAAAAGGAATTTTTTTTGGATGATAAATACATAGAACTAAAACTAAAGAAAAAAGGAATATCGGTCCCCAGACGAAGAATCCATCAACGTCGTAAACTCTAGTGTTGCTTAGTATGATGTCGGTAACAGGAAGACTTGCTTTCTCTGTCGCATAACTACCAGCAAGAAAATTTATATAAAGACTTATGCCGACAAACAAAATAGAAATAACTAGAGACTTTATGAATTCTCTACTTTTAAACACATCTATCCATTTTTGCGTCCAGATTTTCATATTTTTAAAGTATACTATTGTGCTATTAATTAATCAAACAGTATATAAAAATGAAATAGCCAGCAGAATTTTTCTGCTGGCTAGTCAAAATACACTGAAAAGTAAAAGTTAATTTTTAAATCTCCATTCCGGGTGATGTTTTCTTATCCACTTTCTTTGGTCGAGGCGTTTTTCTTTCCCATCAGATATGACTAATGTTAGCCACAACAGTAAGAGAGAAAATCCTAAAACAATTTTGATTAAACCACCATATAGTATATATACGGGAATTGTACTCAAAATAAAGTAAGTGAATAAAGGCACGATTACAAATGCATGGAATTTGTCCATTATTTGTTTCGGTACTGAGATTAGGAAATAAATGGATGAAGACAGAAAAGTGATGGAGATCAGAGTAAAATGAAAACATTTACTCTCCATCCAGTCTGCTGGAGCAAAATTTTGATTCTGAATAATGAAGGCGGCGACAACAAGAAATCCTGTTAGAGATGCATCTCCCCAGCTGGCAGAGCGGGCGACGTTATAAGCCCTTCCCTCAAACAGCCATCGTCCTACAAGTAAGAGTAGGTACCCAAATACAAAAATTAATGCATACACATAAAGTGGATAAGCATTAAGAAAATGATGACTTCCAAATAAACTTTTCATGATCTTTTAGATTTAAAATTTAACAAATTTCAAAAAACAAATATGATAACTATTACTGGGTATAATAGCACATTTTAGTCTAAAAGTCAAGATATATTAAACAGGCTTTATTTTATAGTTTTTAAGAATTCTTTCATTGCACTCGATATTTTATCTATAGTTATCATTGAGTCTTTGAGTTCATGGCAGACGCCATCGAGCTTGACCATTTTTGAATTTTTTATTTTACTTGCCATCTCTTCTCCGTATTTGATGGGGAAGATGGAGTCTTCTTTCCCGTGTATGATGAGAGTAGGGAAGTTTATCTTACCTAGTATTTCTTCACCGTCGAAAGAATATATTTGATTCATACAGTATAGATAAGTTCGCAGGCTTGTATTTGATACGTCAGCGTAAGTTCTTCTTAGATTGAAGTCACCAGAATTTGGATAATCCTTAAGATAGTCTAAGTGTTTTCTTTCTTTTGTTTTTGAAATGGGGAATTTGATCTTAGCTAAGAGAGAGAGGAATGGTTTTGCCATTCTAGCTTCTCGCATAGCTCCTGCATTAAAGTTTGGGCTAAGGAATACTGCTGCTTTTAAGTATTCAGTGTATCTAGATATAAAGTCTAAAGAAATGAATGTTCCAAAAGAGTGTGAGATGATGATGAACTTTTTTACCCCTAAGAAGTTTACGAGTTCATAAACATCTTTTGAGAAGTTTTCTATCTTGTAGTCTTCATATTCTTCAAATCTTTTTGACTTGCCGTGTCCTCTTATATCGATAGCGAGGGTGTTGTACTCTTCGATAAGCTTCTTTTCAAATTCCCACCAAGCTGAAGAGCTACCACAAACTCCATGAACAAAGACCAGGGTCTCTCTTCCAGGTTTCCATTCATTGGTACGATAATATATCTTGTTGTCAAAAATATTTTCTTTCATATTTTAAAGTATGCTGTAGTAGACTTCTTCAAGCTTATCTACACTATTATTAATATCATAATTCTTACTCATCTCGAGACTTTTCTTTCCCATAGCTTCTCTTAATTCTTTGTCTTTAAGTAGAATAGATATTTTCTCTGATAGATCAATATGATTTTTAGATTCAAAGAGAAAGCCGTTCTCATCTACAAAGAATCGAGAAGCACTCATCTCTGAATCTCCGATGATTATAGGCTTACCACAAGCCATCGCTTCCAAGACCACCATGCCTTCAAGCTCTGCCAGGGAAGGGAGGACAAATATGTCGCTAGCGTTATAAGCATGTAGCTTATCTTCATCACTGACTAGTCCTAAGAATGTTACGAATTCACTTATTCCAAGTTCTTCTACGAGTTTTTCTAACTTGGGTCTTAAGTGTCCACCACCGACTATCATCACATGAACCCCCGAATGTTCTTTTATAATATGGGGTATAGATTTTATGAGTGTGTCTATAGACTTCTCAGGAAATAGACGTCCGACGAAGAGAATCTTGTCTATCTCCTTAGGTAAGTTGAATCTACTATGGAAATCTCCGACAGATAAGGGCTTAAATTCTTGTGTGTTTATTCCATTACTTATGACGTGAGACTTTTGATTCTTCTTACTAAGCTTATCAAGTAGTGTTCGAGCCATCTCTGTAGGGTAGATAAGAGACTCGGCTTTATCATAAGTCCAAGCCAGGTATTTATTCCAAAGATTGTTGAGTGTCGGCTGGATGACTTTCGGCATATCAGTGAAGAGGTTTTCTGGCTGAGAGTGAGAGTGAGCGACGATTTTAATATCTAGAGCCTTCGCGGCTTTTATAGCTACTATCGAAGCTGACATCGGGAGGATGATGTGCACTATATTTATATTCTCTTCCTTGAATACTTTTTTAAGCTCTCCTATAGTAGGGAAGGCGAGGTTCCATCCACCTGACTTCGGTATAGGGATACTTCTGTATCTGTAGGCTTTTATACCATTGTGAAAACTGTGGTCTTTATGTTCTTTAGAGCGAGCCGCGATAAAAATGACATTATGTCCTTTGTCTTTGAGTAGCTTGGCAAAGCGGAGAGTAGAGACTACTACTCCTGACTTATTGTTCCCTATAGGGTCACAAATCATTGCTATACTTAACCTGTTTTTATTTTCGTCTTTCATCTGTATTGATGGATTTATTAGTATAAGAATACGTAGATAGATTGTAGCACAAAAAGCTTTTATAGATAATACAAAACAAAACCGGCCATCCTGTTTTGTTCTGCGATAAAATTCCCTGGTTTTACGTATTAAAGGTATAATACTCTGTATGGTAGATCACAGCCTTTGCGAAAATCAAACGGATGAAAGTCTAGTCGGAATGTCTTTAGTAGACCCTGATCATTTTCTCTGTCTCTCAAGACGTTATGAAGATAAACTTCTACGATATATTATCAGAGTCTCTAAGTTCAGTCGCGAGGAAGCAGAAGATGTGCTTCAAGATGTTTTTATAAAGACTTACTACAACCTAAATGGTTTTGATAAAGAGTTGAAATTTTCTTCTTGGATATATCGTATCACTCACAACGAAGCTGTCAGCGCGATAAGGAAAAAGTCAGTAAGGCCGTCCATAGCTTTTGAAGAAGAGGATTTAGTAAAGTTTGGTGATGTTTTTGATATGACAAAAGAGATGGATAATTCTCTCGACCGGAAAATGATAGACGAAGCTCTCTATAGACTGGATGAGAAGTACCGTGAAGTTCTAGTCCTGCGGTTCCTCGACGAGAAAGATTATACTGAGATAGCCGATATTCTAAAGAAGCCGACAAGTACGATAGGGAACCTGATACTACGAGGGAAGAAATTATTTAAAGAGGAGTATGAAAAACTAACATATGGAAAATAAAAATATAAGCCAGATAGCTATAGAAAGAATAAAAGAAGAGAAGATAAAACCAATCTCTAGGAAAGTCTTTAATCTAAAGAAGATTTTTTTCTGGACGGCTGTAGTTCTAAGTCTTATCATTGGAGCATTTATGTTCTCACTTGTTCTTTCTGGGCTTTTCAATAATGACTGGGATTTGTATGATAGATTTGGTTTTAATTTTATATTTAAAACTCTTCCTTATTTTTGGCTTGGATCACTTGTCGTCTTTACTGTACTTGGAGAATATTATTACAGACAGACGTTATTTGGTTATCGGCACACTATAATAGTAGTCGTTGGAGTATATATGGCTTTCTCTATATTGTTTGGTTCAGCTTTTTATATAATAGGAGCAAGTGATTTCTTTGAGAAAGCTCTTGTCGATGTCACCCCAGTCTATCGAAATATAATATTTAATCGTGGTGAAGTCTGGACCCATCCAGAGAAAGGCCTTCTTTCTGGAAAAATTACAGAAGTATCTGATGATGAGATAAAGATAGTAGATGGCGATGGTCTTATCTGGACTGTAAACGTAAATAGTCTTTCTGACCGCGATGATTTGAATCTAAAAATTAATGACCAAGTCAAAGTTACAGGGGATATTATGGATGATAACTTTTTTATAGCGGAGGAACTTCGTTTCTGGTGATACTCTTGAGATAAAAGTAAATACTAGTGCGTATATATAAGTGTAGGTAGCGACGGCTATTTACACTTATTAAATTTAAACGATCTTAATTATGAAAAATAAAAAGAATTTGATGGTGGGTGGATTATTAGTTCTGACATTGGTCCTTGGTTCATCAGGAACTGTTTTTGCAGCTAGTACTTCTCAAAAGACAACAGTGAAAGGTGTAAATACAGATGTAGATAATGATAATGACAACGATGTCTCAAAAGTTGCTGGTAAAGATCCAGATAATGATGCAGCAAGACTATCTAAGAAAACTAATAGTGTTAAAACAGGTCAAACTAAAATAGTTAAAACAACAATAAAAAAGGCAAAGAAGGTAAAGACTGTTAAATTACCAAAAGTTACAACTACAACACCACTACAATAAAATAGTATTAAACAACAAAATAAGCCATAAATGGCTTATTTTAGTCTCTGTTTTATATTAAGATAAGAGTGGTATAATATGAATATTAACATTTAAATTAGGAGTTGATGGTGAAACAACAACTTCTTACAAAATTTATGAATATAATAGAAAAAATGAATTGGAGATATGCAACTAAAAAGTTTGATATTAATAAAAAAATCTCAAGTGAAAACTTAGCTACACTTTTAGAAGTTCTAAGACTTTCTCCTTCATCATATGGATTACAGCCATGGAAATTTATTGTAGTAAACAATCCTGATATCAGAGCAAAGATTAAAGAGGTAGCCTATGGTCAGACTCAGATTACTGATGCTTCACAGATTATAGTTTTTGCAAACAAGACGAACATAGATGCGAATCTTGTAGATGAATATATGAACTTTGTTGCAAAAGAAAAAGGAATTGATGTTTCTCTCTTGGAAGGATTTGCGGGGATGATAAAAGGAAGTTTTACAGGAAAATCCATTGGAGATTTAAAAGGATGGGCTGCTTGTCAGACATACTTGGCAGCAGGGAACTTACTTACTACTTGTGCTGTCCTTGATATAGATGCTTGTCCTATGGAAGGATTTGATCGTTCCAAGGTGGATGAGATATTAGGGCTCTCTTCTTTGGGTCTTGAGTCTAAGATGATAGTGGCTATGGGTTATAGAGCCGAAGATGATGCTGATGCTACTAAAAAGAAAATCCGTTTTCCTAAAGAAGAAGTTTTTATTGAGATTAATTAATTATTAATAATTAAAATAAAGTATATGAGTCTAAATATAAAAACAACAAAAGACATAGAAGAAGTTGCTGACTTTGTGGCATCTTCTATCAACAAGCAATTAGAACTTGGTAAAAATGTTTTATGGTTTGCCACTGGAGGTTCTTCTATAAAGGTTCAATCAAAAGTAGCTTCTAAGATAAAAGAGGATCATAAGGGTAAGTTGGTTATAACTCTTACAGACGAGAGATTTGGAGCTCCAGGTCATTCGGATTCAAATTGGTTTCAATTGAAAGAGCTTGGCTTTGATATAGCAGGTGTTAGGATGATACCTTTTCTTACTGGTAAAAGTATTTCTGAAACAACAAAAGAATTAAGAGACATAATAAAAGAAGAGATGGATAAGGCCGACTACAAGATAGGGAACTTTGGTATAGGTATCGATGGACATACAGCAGGAATCTTGCCTCATACCGAAGCTGTAAATTCTTCTGAATTAGTTTGTGCATATAACACTCCTTTGTTTGATAGAGTGACGATAACACCAAAAGTTATTAAAGAATTAGATGAAGCAATAGTTTTTGCTATGGGTGAGAATAAGTGGCCTATACTTGAAAAACTTGAGAAAGAATTTCCTCTGGAAGAAGATCCTTCTCAAATATTAAAACAGGTAAAGTTATTAACAATCTTTACAGATAAAAATATATGAAGATTGCAATTTACGGTTTAGGCAGGATGGGTTCACAGATAGCTCGCAAGCTTCATGAAGGCTCTCATACTGTGATAGCTGCGAATAGAAGCCCGGGGCTTGTGGATGAGATGAAAGGACTTGGCTTGCTCGGAGCTTATACTAAAGAGGAAGTTATTTCTAATTTTGAGGGAGATAGAGTTGTCATCTGGATCATGGTTCCTTCGAGTGTTGTTGATACTGAGATAGATACTTGGCTCTCTCTTATACCAAAGGGAAGTATCTTGATAGATGGTGGAAATTCTAAATGGAGTGAGACGAAGAAGAGAGATTTGAAAGTGAAAGAGGCTGGCTCTACTTTAGTAGATGTCGGAACTTCTGGTGGAGTCTGGGGTTATCAGAATGGTTTTTCTATGATGGTAGGAGGAGATAAAGATTCTGTGGAATTTATAAAAGAAATATTGGAAGTTTTGAAAAGTCCTACAGGTGGTTATGAATACTTTGGAGAAAGTGGTTCTGGACATTTCGTAAAGATGGTCCACAATGCTATCGAGTATGGGATGATGGAGTCTTTGGCAGAAGGGTATCGTGTACTCAAAGAAGGTCCTTATAAAGAACTTGATTTATATAAAGCTGGAGTTATCTGGCAAAAGCATAGCGTCATCACTTCTTGGCTGAATGAGCTGACTCGTGATATTGTGAAGGACAATCCAAATCAAAATGGGGTGGAAGGTATAGTAGCAGAATCAGGGGAGGCTCGCTGGACTCTTGAAGTTGCAAAGGAGATGGGGATAGAGATGCCATCGATTGAAGCTTCTTTTGACGTTAGACTTGATTCACAAAAAGGAAAAGTTAATTTTGCAACCAAGTTGCTTGCATCCATGCGCAATGCTTTTGGCGGACATAAAATAAATGAAAAATAATAAACCAACAATCTTAATTATCATCGGTATATCAGGTGACCTTTCAAAAAGAAAGCTTCTTCCTGCTATCGGAGAGATAGCTAAGACTGGTATGACTCCTGCACAATTTAAAATATTGGGAGTTACAAGAAAGAAAGAAGTCCCTTTATCTTCACTACTTGGAGATACGACGAATAAAGATTATATAGAAAAGAATACAGAAATGTTCCAGATGGACTTGGATGATATCAAAGAATACAAAAAGCTTGAAAGTAAAATAGAAGAAATGGAAAAAGATTTTGAAAGTAAAGCACAGTGTCTTTTTTATCTCTCTGTGCCGCCTGCAACATCAAAGTCTATTATTGAATTTATCGGTGAGTCAGGACTTGCCAAGAGGGAAGGGACGAAGCTTTTACTTGAGAAGCCTTTTGGGACAGACTTAAATAGTGCTACAGAACTAGTCAGTCATATAGATAAATATTTTGAGAAAGAGCAGATATATCGTATCGATCACTATATGGCAAAGGAGACAGCTCAGAATATTATCGTTTTTCGTAATGGTAATTCTCTTTTCAAAAGAACTTGGAATAAAGATTTCATAAGTAAGATAGAGGTCACAGTTAGCGAAGAGATAGGGATAGAGGGTAGAGTAGGCTTTTACGAACAGACTGGCGCCTTGCGCGACTTGATACAAAGTCACTTGCTTCAACTTCTTGCTCTTACACTTATGGAATTACCCGACGAAGAGCATTTAGATGAAGTTCCTCGTTTACGTTATGAAGCACTAAGTAAACTTAAAATAAAAGAAGGTTCACTTATGACTAGTGCCAAGCGTGGTCAATATAAAGGCTATCGAGAAGAAGTCGGCAATGAAAAGAGTATGACAGAAACTTTTGCTTCTATAGATTTAGAATCCAGTGACGAGAGGTGGCAAGGAGTAGAAATAAATCTAACAACAGGAAAAGCTCTGAAAGATAAATACACAGAGATTAAGATTTTCTACAAGAAAGGTCACGACCATGAGTCCAATGAATTATTGTTACGTCTTCAGCCAGATGAAGGAATTTCATTCTCTGTCTGGGCGAAGAAGCCAGGTTATGAGCACCAAGTCAGCAAGCATGCTCTCAACTTCTCTTTTAAAGATCACTATACAGCATTGCCTGAAGCTTATGAACAAGTATTGTTTAATGCTATAAATGGGGATCATAGTCTTTTCTCCACAAGTGAAGAAGTTATAGAGACTTGGCGTATACTAGACGAATTACAGAGGGCATGGGCTACTTCAACTTATGATTTAATTATATATAAGAAAGGTAGTATAATTAGTGAGATTATTAATTAATA
>CAITEG010000062.1 GCA_903891365.1 uncultured bacterium | reverse complement strand
CGCCCTAGATTCTTTTTAATTTTTATAACAAGAAAGCCACGATAAGCAACGCAACGATATTTAGAATTTTGATCATTGGGTTGATAGCAGGTCCCGCAGTATCTTTGTATGGGTCGCCTACAGTATCTCCAGTGACGGCCGCTTTGTGAGCATCGCCACCTTTGCCTCCAAAATTTCCCGATTCAATATATTTTTTAGCATTATCCCAAGCACCTCCGCCAGAAGTCATTGAGATTGCGACGAAGAGTCCTGTAATGATTGAACCGATTAGAAGTCCACCAAGAGCAACGGGACCTAAAATAAATCCTACTAATATTGGAGTAAGAACTGGAATAAGTGCAGGCACAATCATTTGTTTGATTGCACTAGTTGTGACAATATCAACGCACTTTCCGTATTCTGGTTTGCCACTTCCATCCATAATTCCTTTTATGTCTCTGAATTGTCGGCGAACTTCATCAACAACTTTTCCGGCAGTTTTTCCAACAGCTTCCATACAAAGTGCTCCGAAATAATAAGGCAAAAGTCCACCGATTAATAACCCGACGATTACTCTTGGGTTGCTTAAATCAAAAGCCATTACATGTCCTAATTTTATTGAAATTTCTTGAGTGTAAGCAGAAAAAAGAACAAGTGCAGCAAGACCAGCGGAACCGATTGCATAACCTTTAGTGACGGCTTTGGTAGTATTTCCAACTGCATCAAGTGGGTCGGTAACATTGCGAACTGATTCTGGGAGATTAGACATTTCTGCGATTCCTCCAGCGTTATCAGTGATTGGTCCATAAGCATCAATAGCTACAATAATTCCAGTCATGGAAAGCATAGACATAGCAGCGATTGCGATACCATAGAGTCCTCCAAAATAATATGTTACTAAAATTCCAAGTACGATAGTGATGAGAGGCCAAGCGGTTGCTTTCATAGAAATTGCTAAACCTTGAATTACATTTGTACCGTGTCCTGAAACGGAAGCCTTAGCAATTGATTGAACGGGAGAGTATTTTGTAGAAGTAAAATATTCGGTGATTATTACGAGAGCTCCCGTAACCAAAAGTCCAGTGATTGCACAAATAAATAAATCCATTACAGAATAATTTAGTGGATTGCCAGTCATGAGTAATTTAGTAACTGGATAAAAAGCGATAGCGGCTAGAACACCAGAAGCAATTAATCCTTTGTAAAGTGCTCCCATAATATTATTTTTCTTTCCTAGCTTTACAAACCATGTTCCGATAATGGAACAAATTATCGCAATTCCTCCAAGTACTAGAGGGTAAAAAAGTGCTCCTTTGAAATCTACGAAAAGAAGGGAACCGAGAAGCATCGTTGCGACAGAAGTGACAGCATAAGTTTCAAAAAGGTCAGCAGCCATACCAGCGCAATCCCCGACGTTGTCTCCGACATTATCTGCGATTACGGCAGGATTTCTTGGATCATCTTCTGGGATACCAGCTTCTACTTTTCCGACTAGGTCTGCACCGACGTCAGCAGCTTTAGTAAAAATTCCTCCACCGAGTCTAGCAAAAACAGAAATTAAAGATGCTCCAAAACCAAGTCCGACGAGAGCTTTCACATCTCCAGTAAGAGTATAAAGAACGGTTACGCCAAGGAGAGCAAGTCCTACTACTAAAAGTCCTGTGACGGTTCCTCCTTTAAAAGCAACACTCAAAGCATCCTTTAATCCATTACGAGCAGCTTCGGTAGTTCGAACATTTGCGCGAACTGAAACATTCATTCCGACATATCCTGCGAGAGCAGATAAAAATGCTCCTAAAATAAATCCGAGAGCGGAAAAAATTCCAAGTCCCCACCATAGAACAAAGAAAAGAACTACTGCAATTACGCCGATAGTTTTATATTGTCTATTTAAATATGCTTTCGCACCTTCGGCAATAGCATTTGCAATGCTTTGCATTTTTTCATTACCAGCACTCTTTTTTAAAATTGATTTAGCGAGAAGTAAACCATAAACGATTGCGACGATAGAACAAACAATTGCAAACAGTAAATATGTATTCATCCCATTAGAAATT
>CAITEG010000061.1 GCA_903891365.1 uncultured bacterium | reverse complement strand
GGAAGTAAACAAACGAACCCTTACCTTTCATTTTAAAAATGGAGAAGTCTTCTTGAGCACGGGTTCAATGGCGCAGATCGAAGCGGGGCTGCTTTGTGAAAAGCGCTATATTAAACCCCACCGTTCTTACATAATGAATATGGATTGCATTAAAAACTTATAGGGAGATACCTATTATTATTGACAGATACTTTCGGTATATAAAAGTGTATAGTACTCTAAATGAATTAAGGGTGCCTCTATCCCTTACTGTTCGTCCCTTTACGCAATTATACCCAAATAGTGATGGGGGTGCCTACGTTAGAGTGGATACACTTAGAATATCCGCGATTCTAACTTGGTCCTCTTGGTCACAATCCAGCTTTACAATTATTCCTTTAATTATAAAGTTACCACAGATACTTAAAATTATTGCCACTTTGCACAGAAAGGCGCACTTCATAGATGAGTCAATTAACCCAACTAACTCAGCCACAGCCACATCCCCTTGAAAGTATCAGGGATGCAGAATCAATGGAAACTAGATATGTAAATATGGTTAAGAAAATTTATTCCTACCCACTTGAATCCACCGAGGACATACTTTTTGCAATAAAAGATTTCTCCCAATTGTATCTGGATGACAGTAGAGCAACACTACAACTTTATGGTAATGATGAATATCGTTTTGAAAACCTCATAAGAAAGTGTCATTTTTATAACCCAATATTAGAAAAGGAGGATTTCTATATATGATGACCGCTGGTTTTAATGCATTAAGTAAAGATTCCTCTTATGAGGAAGTATCATCTGTACTGGAAGTATTCTATAGAACTTCTCAAACGGGATTATCACTCGGTGAAATAATATTTCCGATAATCTTGCATGATAGTTACGTGTCTATATTGATAAATGGGGTAGAAAAGGATATATCTATAGAGAACTTCAAAAGGATATTGGATTCTTGTGTAGGTGTAAATGCAGATGACGTTTCCCCCATAGCACTACCGTGGGGATGCTTTATATTTTCGAAAAAATCTGACCGCATGCAATTGAATTGTTATTATCCTGAGCGGAGAATGGATGTTACATTTGAGGACAATGGCAAAAAAACTCTACATAAGTTCAACATACCATTCCCCAATGTAATAATCTATTTTGACCTGAGACTTATTGAGGATGGATCGTGGAAGGTTATCAATACCTTATATTTTTCAACTAATAAGCCAGTAACCGCGTTCTCGAGTAATTGTTTTGTAAAGGAAAAGGATACCAGTAATGGGGTGTGGGGGTTACCAGTCTGCAATATGTATGGGGACGGTAGGATGTGTTACGGGAAGAATATTATGCCGATCAGATTTACTGATAATTTGAGGGGGCTTGACTACTACTACCAAGTTATATCAAACTCCCCATTTAACGGGGATCTTGGTATAAGTTCAGTAACTGGTGTGTCCACCTCTCTGAAATGGTTTGAAGAATTGAGCAAGTTGAATAGTTTTCCGTATGAAAGAATGAAGATCAACACTTAAAAGAAAGGTAAATAGTGGACGTCCTCCCCAGGCCTAAAGGCCGGGGCTTCCTACCAAACTTAGTTTAGTGTCTAAGTTTTTACTTGGTAGCGATCTAGTCCCAGATCGGAGAATGTTCTTAGCTGCGTTAGTATCTCTATCACGAGAAACACCGCATTCAGCACAAGTCCATTCTCTTATATTTAATCCTGCAACGCCTTTAGGAGATGCAGTAGAAATGGTCCCACATTCAGAACAAGTCTGGGTGGAGTATTTCTCACTAACTTCTTGACATACCTTTCCTCTGGCCAATGCCTTATAAAGAAGGAAAGATTTGAGTTGAAACCAACCCACGTCGTTTACTGACTTAGCCATTCCTTTGGATTTTGTTTTGATAATGTCAGAGGATTTAACATCCCCAACATACAAAACATCATAGGAGTTAACTAAGGTGTTACTAAGCTTGTGATTGAAATCAAGCCTTTGGTTCTTAATCTTTGCGTGTAAATTTCTAGTTTGTTTCTTCTTACCGGCTCTTTGAGCCTTGGCAAGTTTGTTCTGCATCATTCTAAAGTATTTAGGAGATTCAACTGAAATACCATCACTAAGTGAAACTACTGATTTAAGGCCTAAGTCAATACCCACTTTGTGGTTGCCTGTCGGTCCTACAAAATCAGGAAGTTCACAAACTAGGTTAAGGTAGAATCTACCTCTTGAGTCTGCAGTTATGCTTCCAGTTTTGACTGTACCTTCCAAAGGTCTATGGTAGAACAAATCAAAATTGATACCTAAGTATCTAGCACTTCCTAGAGTGAAATCAACATGTATAGCCCTTGCTTTGAAAGGTACCCAAGTCAAACTTTTAGAATTGGATCTCCAACGTAGATACGGTTTTTTAAATTGAGTCCTACTTTTAATGTATTGTTGGTTAGTTTCTTGAACCGTATCTGAATGGATGTTTAAGTGTTTACCCCATCCTGCAGTATCATTATTCAAATCGAAAGAGGAAGGCCATTTATGTTCAGAAGAAATAGCTAGTTGTTGAGTTTCATTTGCATTATTCCAAATACGATTGACGGCACACCCCATTTCCTTTAGAGAATTCCTAAGGGAAGAGTTTGAGTCTTTTATTCTATATTTGAAAGTTTTAAACATATGAGGTATTATACTATATATTTTAAACTGAGTGTAGTACTAATTTTAATCTGCTCCCCAACCCTAAAGGGTGGGGTCTCGAAAGGCATTTGATGATTAGTACTTTTGTAATTAACATGTTAATACTTGGCCCGAAGCTGTGCCAGAAGACCTCTATTGTCATCTTCACTCCAAAGGGTTGGCTCTATCGAAGACCCCCTCAAAACACCGTTTACATATTATGGAATGTAAATCACCCCACCGTTTCTACCTATGGCCGGGAGATACAAGATTAAAGTCTTTATCAGAGACTACTGGGTTATCAGCTCAGTTCTTGCGCAGCGTTTACGTTAAGTCTACGTCTAGCCGAAGCTAGTGCCGCTGCTGAATTCTTCTTCTTCAGCTTTACGGTGCACCAGTTAGGACTTAGTTGCATGTGTGGGAATGGGCTTTTCTCCCGTTTATCTTCACCTTTATGGGCGCCCTTGGTTTGTTTGGAAAGTGCTGCAGAACGTGCCCTCTTCGCGGTTTTGCTCATTTCTTCCCCCTGTAAATAACGCGAGTTGT
>CAITEG010000060.1 GCA_903891365.1 uncultured bacterium | reverse complement strand
ATCATCTGCACATGTTTGATGATCTTTTCCCTGAGAGCATAGTCATCGGGGGTTCTCTGTAATTCTGCCACATACTGTTGCAGCTGGTCGCGGGGAGTGTCTGCCTGGATGGAATAGGGAACGAGGATTAATGCTAAAATAATTACAAGAATTTGTATTCTGATTGTAATGTTGTGCATAGCGCCTCCCTAGCTCTACTTATTATATTACAAACTCACATGGATTTACTCATTTCCGATAGGAAGTGCTGCGTAATGTCTCCTGCGCAACACGGCCATCGGGATAAAATATCGTGAAAGTTCCATTTAAAAGCTTCCCGTCATTGGACAATGTGTCATTGGCTACCTGGATATTACTTCCGTTAGCACATGACTGTTTTGTCATCAATGATCGGCCCACTACTTTAACCTCAGTGAAGACACAGAAGTCACCACTGATCCATTTTGCAAAATATTCTCCTCTGTCGTTCCTCGTGATTATGTAAGCGTCAGCTTTACAGGTTGATTCCAAGCACCATGTGCCCTCAAAACCTTGCAGACGTTTTTCTTCTTCCTCGCGTTTCTTGGACTCCGCAGCCCTCATTCTTTCAGATGCATCCAGCTCTTTTTTCTCTTCCTGAGCGAGTTTATTCTTCGCATCAATCTCATATATCCTGTCTTGAGCGTAACGTGTCTCTTTCACACCCGGATTTGTCAGTATGTACAAATTTAGAGCTTTCACGGCTTCATCAAAACGACCGGCAAGTTCCAGTGCCACACTATAATTATTGTATGCTTCCGGCCACCATGGTGCAATCAGTAGCACTTTCTCATATTCCTTTACAGCCAACTCATAACCTTTCTGGGATTTCGCTGACTTTACATAAGCCCCACCTTGGATGAGGTAGCGCCGTGCATCCTCTGTAATGGCAGGCGGTGGTTTGATCGTCCTAGCCAACCTGATGATCTTTTCCCGTAAGGCATTGTCATTGGGGTTCTTCTGCAGCTCGACGATGTATTGGTTGAGGGTATTTTGGGGAGTTGCTACCTGAGCTTGAACTGCAAAGTCCGATAAAATCAGACCCACAAAAAATATCGCTAATATAGTTTTTTTTATATGGCATATCATAACTTTTCTCCGATTATAAAATGTATTTTTGCTTTTGCATATACAAGAAACATCATTTTCGATATAGATTCCATATGGTTCTCCAATTACTATCACCTTTATCTTTAATCGATATTCTCAAAGTTTTATTGTCTTCACTTACTACGCCTTCAAACATGCCGGCACCCCAATTATTATCCTCACGGATTGTCCCTTTGAAAGTTCGCCCTATCAATACTGCCCAACCGTAAATACCTTCGTCAATATGCTCATCCGAACAATAATTCGTCACAGCCACTTCATTCCCAGTGACTTTAAATTTAAAACGCCAGCAATCACTATCATTATACCAAGTACCACTCAAATCCACTTCTTTCCTTTTCGCTTCCTCTGCCTTTCTTTTTGCCATTGCATCCAACTCCGCTATTTTCGCGGCTGCTTCTATTGCATAAATTTTATCCTGCGCCTCACGGGCATCTTTCGGATTTGTCAACACATACAGTTTTAAAGCCCGCATAGCCTCATCATACTGGCCGACCTGTTCCATTAGAATTCCCATGTTGTTGTAAGCTTCCGGCCACCAAGGAGCAATAAGCAAAGCCTCTTTGTATTCGATTATTGCCAATTCAAAACATTTTGTATCAGTAGCCTTTTTCTGAAGCGTCTGGGCCATCACAAAATGCTTTCTTGCCTCTTCCGGTAT
>CAITEG010000059.1 GCA_903891365.1 uncultured bacterium | reverse complement strand
TATTATCAAGAAATTAAAAAAGAAGCCTTATGACGCTGTCATTTCTTTCCTGACAGACCCGATAGACAAAGATGTCTTTGAAGCTTGCCCCACGGCCAAAATTTTCGCAAACTTTTCTGTCGGTTTTAATAACGTAGATTTGGAAGAAGCCAAGAAAAGGGGAGTCGAAGTTTCGAATACGCCAGGCACTTCTAGTACTGCAGTCGCAGAGCATACTGTCGCTCTTATGATGGCTCTCACTACACGCTTAGTAGAAGGCGACAGATATATGAGAAGTGGCAAGTATAAAGGCTGGAGCCCCAACTTACTCGTCGGAGTAGATCTAAAAGGTAAGGTTATAGGGCTCGTCGGTGGCGGAGCTATCGGAGCAGAAGTCGCTAGGATTATGAGTAAAGGATTCGGTTCTTCTATCATTTACAGCGACATCTGTGAGAACAAAAAGCTCGAAGAAGAAACTGGTGCAATGAAAAAAGAATTTGAAGAATTAGTAAAGACGGCTGACATCATCTCTCTTCACGTTCCACTTCTTCCTTCTACTACTCATATGATAAACAAAGAAGTCCTATCTAAGATGAAGAGTACTGCATTCCTAGTCAATACTGCTCGTGGTGCTGTGATAGATGAGAAGGCCCTCGTAGAAGCATTACAGAATAAAACTATAAGGGGAGCCGCTCTCGATGTCTTTGAATTTGAGCCAAAGCTCACCAAAGGACTTGCCAAGCTTGATAACGTCATCCTTACTCCACACATCGCTTCAGCACGTGATACAGCTCGTAATATGATGGCAGAAATAGCCGCAAAGAACATCATCTCTGTACTTGAGACAGGCAAAGCTACAAACAGCGTTCTCCATAATAATGTCTGTTAAATAAGGCTAAAACTCAAATCCTTGACAAGATAGGGGATAGATGCTAATATATTATACATATTGAGAGACTCCTTTGTGTGTATGAGTGTTTCAATTTTAATTTTGAAACACGCATAAATCAGAATACTAAAAAATTCTGATACAAAAACAAATATGTATAACAATACAAAACAAAGAGGCCCTAGTAGGTCCTCTAATTATTCGAGTGGAGGTAGATCTGGCGGCGCAAGTCGTGGTGGTTTTTCCTCTGGAGGCAATCGTGGTGGAGGTAGATCTTCATTCGGTGGCTCTCGTGGTGGTGGGAATAGAAATAAAAGAAAGTCTTCTTATGAGAGGATCGATGTTTCTAGATTCATCAGCAAGTCTACAGTCGTAGAGAAAGAAGAAATATATCTTCCAACTCATACTTTCGGTGACTTTAAAATAGAGGCCAAGCTCAAGCTCGCTATCGCAAATAAGAATTACATTTATCCAAGTCCAATACAAGACAAGTCTATTCCGCATTCACTAGAAGGTAGAGACATCCTAGGTATAGCCGATACAGGCACAGGTAAAACTGCAGCCTTCCTTATCCCAATTTTAAATAAAATAATTAAAGATAAGAATGAGACAGCCATCATCATCGCTCCTACAAGAGAGCTCGCTATTCAAATAGAAAAAGAATGCAACGACCTAGCTCGTGGAATGCAGATCTGGAGTGTCGTATGTGTCGGAGGTGCACCTATCTCTGCTCAAATAAGAGGCTTAAGAAGGGAATGCAACATCGTCATAGGAACACCAGGAAGACTCCTAGACCTCGTCAAACGCGGAGAGATAGATCTCTCTACAACCCGCAGTGTCGTTCTAGATGAAGCAGACAGAATGCTCGATATGGGATTCATTAATGACATAACTTTCTTACTTGAAAAAACTCCAAATGATAGACAAGGTTTCTTCTTCTCAGCAACTCTTCCTAAGCCGATAGAGAAGCTTATAGAGCGCTTCGCCTCAGATCCAGTCAAAGTCATGGTCAAGACAAGAGACACTTCAAAGAACGTTGAACAAGATGTCATCCGTATAAATCGTGATACAAATAAAATTGATGTACTTTGTGACTTACTCGACAAAGAAGATGAATTCAAAAAAGTTTTAATTTTTTCTGAAATGAAACATGCAGTAGAAAAACTTTCTGTTGAATTAATAAAGAGAGGATACAAAGCAGGTTCAATTCATGGCGACAAGCGTCACAATGACCGCCAGAAGACGCTTCTTAAATTCCGTAACAATGAGATCCATATAATGGTCGCGACAGACGTCGCAGCCCGTGGACTTGATATACCTGAGGTAACTCACGTCATAAACTACGAAATACCTCAAACTTATGATACTTATATCCACCGCATAGGTCGTACAGGCCGTGCAGACAAGAAAGGCGTCGCTTTGACCTTCGTAGGGTAATATTGCAAAAAGGCACAAATGGGAGTAAACTTGATTCAAATAGTTTACTCCTTTTTTGGAGTTTAACTTAGAGTTAATTTTCATTTTTTTTAATTTTCTAACTAAATTATTATGGAAATCAGAAACGATCAACCAGGGAACCCAAAGTTCAGAAAAAATTGTGAAGGACAAAAAAAGAAAAAGAACAAGTAGTTAAGACACCGAGAACCGGTACAGGACAGGAGCACAAAATGCTCCTGTTTTTATTTATCCTAAGTATTTTATACAGGCTTAACGTCGTAAAAGATATATTGTGCGACACTCTCATATAAAATAAGCCCTACCAATAAAGGAGCCTTTAAAGCTCCTTTTACTACTCCCCTAGAGTATAGTTATGATCTTAGACTCCTTGAATACAACTGTTGAAATTTCGTACTTCTTTATTGTAAGTATTTATTTTTTCTTTTATATCTAAAATTAATTTATTATAATCATTCACTAGAGAGTTATACGCATCTATCTGTCCATTGGTTGTTAAGCCCTCTCTTACTGCCCCACTGTCTATGCCGGCCTTTCTGGTAGATAGGTCACTTTCCATTTCTTTTATCTTCTTTTGATCTAAGTCAATTATTCCTCTTAGAACTTCATCAATAGAAGGACAAGCACTCTTTGGTAATCCAAAATGTTGCACACCCATCCAGACAGTCTTGCCATTATAGTTACCTTTACCGACAGAGACACCGATCTCCGTATATCTATTGTTCAAGATGTTCGCTCTGTGTCCTTTACTTGCCATCCATGCATCGACGAGAGATCTATCGTCCTTGAAGTTACCAAGGGCCAAATTCTCTCCTATAAGGATATACTCATACCCAACTTCTTTCCCCAAGTCAGCCACACCGACACCCGATGGAGACACGTGTTCAAAGTACCCTTTCACAAACATATCTTGTAGCTTTTTTTCAGCAGAGAAATCAAGTTTAGAATTTTCTGTCAGAGCAGGAAGGTTACCATTATTTCTTCTGTATTCATTGGTTATATCTATTACATTCTTACTGACCAAGTTAATCTTACTAGTATTATTAGAGAGGAAGCTGTCTGAAACGATAAGAGCCCCAGGCACGGTCGCTTTAACGACAGTAGGTGTACTACTCTCCCCATCTGTAGTAGCTTCTGGTACAAGATTCTTATTTATACCTGCTCCATTATTCTGATAGACAACTTGACCGAGGCCACTCTGTAGATAAGTGAGGGCTTTAGTATACATAGACTTATAGTCACTCTTCATAAATATAAAGATGAGTATGAGGACTGATACTATTATAATTTGATTTGATATTTTCATCTAAAATTATTTACACGATGTTGATAAACTAAAACCAGAATCCTCTGCCTCACTCTTAGAGGCAAACCATACCTGATTCTCAAGTTTTATTCTCTTCGTACCACTGCACCCTTTACTATAGTATAGTTTACCATTTTTAGATGCGACATACATCTTTTCTTTTTGATTCGTGTCAAAATTCGTCAAAGTATTTTCAGCCTCTATGCTCTTCCCTATCTCCCCTTTGACAATACTTACATTTTCATTGTCTAATTTAGAACTACTTTTATCTGTCTTGTCTATAGGGAAAAGTCGTCCCAAACCAAAAGAACCAAGTCCAACCAACACTATAATACAAAGACATAGTATGGTAGACCTGTCAATAAGGATTTCCCCCTTGATTTTATTCAGAAAATCATTTATACTCATACAAGTTTAATTATAAATCATTTGCAGGTAGTTTACTAGATTATATAGATATTTTAAGCCATTTACTTAGAAACTATAGATTTAAAACTATAAACTAAACATCATATGGCACATCGAAAAGCCGGGGGTTCGGCTAAAAACTTAACAGACTCAAATCCAAAGTACTTAGGTACGAAGCTTTACGCTGGAGAAGTAGCAAAAGCAGGATCAATCATCATTCGCCAAAGAGGTACTAAAATACTTCCTGGAAACAATGTAGGAATGGGTAAAGATCATACTCTTTTTGCTCTAAAGCCTGGAACAATCAAATTTGGTTCAAAGAGAAAGACAAACTTCAACCGTACATCATCAGTCAAGAAAGTCGTACACGTTGTAACAAAATAAATCTTAAATATAAAAACTCCTCATTGCTGAGGAGTTTTTATATTATGCTTTTATAACTTCTATCTGACACTTCCCTTTCTTATTGCCTTTCTTTATCTCCACAGTATGAAGACCAACTTCTTTTATCGGAGTCATTATTACAGAACTATCCTCAACATCAACACCTGTAACTAGTTTAATCGCTACAGCAATATCATGAGGTCCAACAGCTTTGAATAAATGTCCTTTCTCATTCGCTTTAGCTCCTATCTCTATCTTTCTATTATCGACAGTGGCTATGATAGAATCAAAAAGCTTCATCTGCTCTTCTCTCTTTTGTTCTAATACGGCTTTCTTTGCATTTAATTCAGCAATAGCTTTCGGAGTAGCAAGCAAAGCTAAACCCTTAGCGATAAGGACATTGGCATATCCATCTTTGAATTCTTTTAATTCATATCTATTACCAACTTTTGCTACATCTGTGGTTAAAATTATTTTCATATAACTTTTATAATTTAGCTTTTAATATTTCGACAGCTTTATCTAGTTGTGGATCACGCTTGGCATCGTAGTCTTTCAAAGTGAAAGGAACCTTCACATCTGGTTCAAGCCCAGCAGCTGAGATAGAGATACCGTTTGGTGTGAGCCACTTGGCGACAGTCACCTTGAGCGACGTATCAGGGGTGATGTCTACCAACTCCTGGACAGAACCTTTACCAAAAGTCTTCTCTCCTACGAGGGTTGCTATACCATGCTCCTTCAGAGCTCCAGCTAAAATCTCAGAAGCAGAAGCAGAACCTCCATCTACAAGGATAACGAATTGCAATTTATCATTAAATATTTTTGGTCCATGACTGCGGTAATACACTGCCTTACGACTAGTACCAAAGTCTTCACTCACTATCACTTGTCCTTCATCGACAAACCAAGATCCGATATTTACAGCCGCTTCAAGATAGCCGCCTGGATTGCCTCTCAAATCAAGGAGAAGTTTATGATTCCCCGACTTTACAAATTCTTGAAGTGCACCAGCAAAAAGTTTATCTGAATTCTCTGTGAAGCTATAGAACTTTATTTCGAAAATTCCATCAGGCAAACTCTCCGTCTCTATAGTAGGAACGTTTATAGTATCTCTCACTATTGGTATATCTTTCGTCTCTCTGTCCCCTTCGTGGAGAATAGTAAGAACGACAGTGGTACCTTTTGCTCCATGGATTTTATCGATAGCTTGGTCGATAGTCATATCGGAAGTATTCACCTTGTCTATCTTTAGAATTCTGTCTCCTTTCTTTATTCCAGCATTCCAAGCAGGTGTCCCCTTAAGAGGTGCAATAATCGTTAGAATCTTGTCCTTCATACCTATCTCAGCTCCTATACCACCAAAAGACCCCTTTATTTCCTCTTTAAATGACTTATTATCCTCTGGATTGAAGAATGTGGTGTATGGGTCACCAGCAGTGCCTGCAAGGCCTTTTATAGCCCCCCAGACGCGGTCTTGGTCTGTAATCTTGTCAGAATATATAGACTTTTCCTTAAGGACATTCCAGGCTTTCCAGAAAGCTGTGAAGTCAGCAGTCGTCTCAAAAGTAGGAGTTTTATTCGTAACATTTGATACTTTATCCATCTCTGGTCTGTGAGAATATCCAAGGTAAATACCACTAGCAAAAACTCCACCAATCAAAAGAAGAGAAACAACTATATACAAAATTCTTTTGTATTCTTTTTTTGTTTTTTCTATTACTGTGTTTAATATTTTTTTTATTTTTATCATAAATTTTATTGTGTTGTTTCTAACTTCAATGCACTAGGTGTATAAGTGTTCGCTGGATCCCAAAGCATCCAAGACTTGAGACCATTATCATAGACTGCTTTGAATTCTAACTGTATTAACTCTTTTGTATAAGTAGTCCCCATATCAAAGTCTTGTAGCCAAGGACGAATCTTATTCTTATCTGACGCAACTTTATAACTTTTATTAATTGCTCCTTGCAACGCCTTATTTATAATCTCATACGGATGAAGACTTGGATTCTTGTAGCCCATCTGACCAGGAGGATAATGAGAAGGATAAACCATAGGACAGAGGAAGTCGAAGTAAGGTAATGCCTTCTCCCAGACTTGGCCGATACCCATATCGTCAGTTGCTTCTGTAGTAAGACCAAAGAGGTCAGCAGACATAGGAATATTCTTTTCAGCTTTCACTCCCACAGAAAGATTCTTGAAGAACTTTTCTATATTGTCGCTTCTTGTCTCACCCTCTTTTAAATGATAGTTGATATCTTTCATATCGCCATCAGATGGATAGCGTATGTAGTCAAAGTTGATCTCATCGAAGCCTTCCTCGTAAGCATCCTTCGCTACTGCTATGACATAGTCAGTAACTTCTTTCTTTGCAGGGTCTAGGAAAGACAAACCTTTACGGTCCTTCCAGACGCTACCATCACTCTTCTTGGTTATAGCCCAAGAAGGCATTTTGTTTGTCATATAAGGGTCTTGGAAAACAGCTACACGCCCGATGATGTAAATATTCTTTTTGTGTAGCATGTCTGTAAGTTCGCGAATGTTCGCGACACGTTTCTCTATACTTCCAAATTTTTGCAGGTAAGGATCTGCCATTTCAAAACTGACTCTTCCGGTAGAATCCTTCACATCGATAACTATAGCATTGAGCTCTGTATCATCTATCAACTTTATGATCTTATCTCTAAACTTTGCTGATCCAGCAACCCAGCTAGATATATAAGCAGCTTTTACAGTCTCTGGAGTAGCTATATGTGTGACAATTATATTGGAAACGGGGATAGTTGAACCAGCAGAATTATTTTCCCCAACAGATAAGTCTTCTATAGGGAGAGTATCAGATGCGGACTTCACAATCTTGCCGTCCAGTGGAGAAGCTTGGTCTCCTTTTAGACTTGTATCTTCGCTGTTGTATTCTACCTGATTATTCAACTTGGGTAAGAGAAAATATATAAATAACCCGCATACAAATAACACGAGTACGATGATG
>CAITEG010000058.1 GCA_903891365.1 uncultured bacterium | reverse complement strand
ATTATTTATAGTGTAATAGCGCCATTTTGGATGTTAAAGGCCATATACAACGCCATTAGATCTAAAGAGTCTAGTTGGACATTTGAACGTCGCGTCACACCAAGTCATTAATTTATGCACCAACACGAACCAAACGATTGGAAAAAGTATGTCATAGTTCTCTTCATAACCTCAACTATTTTTATAGGTGGATTATGGGCTTCTAATTATTTTAATAATAAGAAGATAGATCAGCTTAAGAGTATTGAAGATAAGATATCCGTAGACTTGATGTCATCCGAAACTCAGTTTTCTCTTATGCAAGAGTTATCTTGTAAAGATGTCTCAACGACAGTTCTTTCTTCTGAGCTTAACTCTTTAGCGGACAAGATCGCTTATAGTGAGAACAATATGGGTAACGATGATACCAACGTTGTATCTCTTAAAAAATATTATTCTTTGCTTGAGATAAAGGATTATCTTTTAATGAAAAAGATTACAGAGAGATGTGGCCAAAAGTCTATCTTTGTTCTTTACTTCTATAAGAATGAAAAATGTGATAATTGTACTAAGCAGGGATATGTCTTAACTTCTCTTCGTGAGAAGTATCCAAACTTAAGAGTTTACTCTTTTGATTACAATCTAGATCTTTCTTCTCTTAAGGCGATGACTTCTATTTATAAAGTGCCAGACAATCTTCCTGCCCTAGTTATCAATGGTAAGGTCTACAGTGGCTTCCAATCTGTGGAAGATATAGAGAAGACTTTCCCTCAGCTTGAATCTATAAAGAAAGTAGAACCAAAGAAAACTACTACAACAACAAAGAAAGCGAGTGTGATAGAAGAAGTTGTAGCTCCAGTTATTGATGCGGTTAAAACAAATTAAAAATAAAAGGTTTTCAAGTCTTGAGTCTCCATACAAAAACAAACCCCTTTTTAAGGGGGTTTGTTTTTGTATGGAGCCGCTTCTCAGACTTGAACTGAGGACCTTCGCTTTACAAAAGCGTTGCTCTACCAACTGAGCTAAAGCGGCATTTTCTAACTAAACACTCATATCTATAACGCTATATTAGCATATTATAGAATTTTATCAACTTCTGTTGTCTCTGTCGTTTCTACGACTTCTCTGACTTCTTCTATCTTTTGTTCGTGTTCTTCTTTTATCTTTTCTTTGACTCTTTTTATTTTTATTTTTGATTCAATTATAGCTCTTTCTACAAAAGATATTTTTCTACCATCTGCAAGAGGGCACTCCTTCTTTTTGAATAAGTTGTGTATTTTAGGCCACTTATTCTGGAGGAAGATTTTCGTTTTTGTTATTACTAGGAACCATAATTTCACAACAGACAGAACTATCCATTGGACAACATGCTTAACGATGTAGAGTATTATTGTCTCGATATATCTGAAAGATAGTTCTGGTGTGAATTTTGTTTTTTCATCTTCTATAACCATTCTATTTGTTCTTAATTCCCAAGCACGGTAAAGTAGCATACCAAAAGCGGCTATGATTGCGACGAGAAAAATGATAATAGATATAATCATAAATTAGCGGATTGATTCTCCTGTGAAGCTTACGAAAGTTGCACCTTTTTCTTTGAGAAGGTTACTAACTGTTATGTCAGGATTCTTGATGAAAGATTGATCCATAAGAGTTTGTTCTTTGAAGTAAGTAGAGATTTTACCTTCAAGCATCTTCTTCTTTATCTCTTCAGGTTTGTCTGATTCTGCAACTTCTTTCTCGAACACTTCTACGACTTTAGCTTTGTCATCTATTGTGATATCTTCGATTTTAATGAAAGCTGGCTTCATAGCAGCGATATGCATAGCTATGTCTTTTGCGAGCTCTGGTGTTCCTCCTTTTAGAGATACGATAACTGCACTTTTACTTCCGTGGACATAACTTCCAAGAACTTCTCCTTCTATCACACTGACTGTTCCTAATTCTATCTTTTCACCAACTTTCTGAACTACAGGATTTATCATATCAAGAGACTTTTCTTTCATAGCATCTACTCCTTCTGCTTCTCCTAAGTCTGCGAGTTTGTTGGCGAGAGTTATAAAGTCTTCATTACGAGCCACAAAGTCAGTTTCGCAGTGGAGAGCGACGAGTAAAGTTTTACCAGCCATTTCACGGACGACGATTATCCCGTCGTGAGCTGTGCGGTCTGCCTTTTTCATCGCGATACTACTTGATTTCTTTTTTAAGATAACAAGAGCTTTTTCCATATCTCCCTCTGCTTCTTCTAATGCATTTTTACATTGCATTACTGAAACACCAGTACCATCTCTTAACTCTTTAACTAATTCTGCAGTTATTTTTATAGACATAATTTACTATAGATTGGCCAAAAGGCCTTAATTAATAAATAATTTAATTACTTTTTCTCACCACCAACGATGCCTTTATTATAAGCATTTTTGATTTGATTTAAGAAGAAACTAATACTTGAGATAGATGCATCGTTAGCAACGATAGGGAAGTCTGCCTTTTTCATATTGCAGTCTGTATTCATAAGAGCGATAACTGGAAGATTCATCTTGTGAGCCTCTGTTACTGCTATGTGTTCTTTCTTTGGGTCTACTACGAAGACTGCGTCTGGAGTACGAGTAATACCTGTAAGTCCTTGGAAGTTCTTTGTCATATCATCCATTTCACGGTCGATGAGTAATCTCTCTTTCTTTGTATATTTATCAAGACCACCTTTCTCTTTTTGATCACGTAGGTCAAGAAGTTTAATGATACGCTTTTTGATTTCAGGGAAGTTTGTAAGTGCGCCTCCAACCCAACGTTCAGAAACGTAAGGCATGTTTAGAGCCAATGCTGTTTCTATGACTTGCTGGCGAGCTTCTGCTTTGGTTCCAACGAATAAGATACTTTTACCAGCGGCTGCTAGAGCTGTAACTTTTTCCATTGCTTTCTCAAAGAGAGCATTAGTCTTTTCTGTATTTATAATATCCACTCCGTTCTTCGTTGCGAAGATGTAAGGAGTAGTTGATGGGTGACGACGACTTTTTGAGTACCCGTAGTGAGTACCTTTTGCGAACATTTCTTCTATAATACTGTTTTGTGTATTCATATTTTTATGTTTTCGGCTTTTTAGGCCAATCCGCTAAATGCGGAAATTAATTATAATACTATCCGTTTTTAAGCATTCCAGCTTATTTACAAGGGCTTTTAAACAAAAAAGCTCCTCACGGAAAGTACCCACATAATACCAGAAAAAGCATTATTTTGCAACCAAAATTATCATATTGTATGATGAGAGAATAAGCTCTTGACAGATAGCAATAAAAGGTGTATAATAATAAGGTAAGTTAGTTCTTTGATATTTTTGATTTAATTACTTTTTTATTGGCTTCTCCCAGTTTCTTTATTGGAATTGAGAGAAGTTAATAAAAATGTCTAATAATTTAATAATCAAAAAATGGAAGCAAAATGGATTTCTTCAGATGAAGCAGAAAGTAAAATTTCTAACTTTTATTTTTCTAATATTAATAGCGGCCCGAAAAGGCTGTATATACTTCAGTCATGCTTGATAAAAGTAGCTACTTTGCAAGAAGCCGTCGATGTAGCTCGAAGAGTACAGGATGGCATTAGCAAGGACTTTTTAGCAAGACAATACGGTAAATTTTCCTGGAAGGGAGAAGGTTGTTACACAGTTGATAATGGGTGTAAGTTCTACCTTCTTGCGGATGAGAAAAATGATTGTGCTGGAATTTTTACTCAGGTTTCAGGAGGTACTATTTACGGAACTTACTACACAGAAGCTGTTTTTGCCCTTTGGCGCAGAGATGATAGTAGTTTCTTTTTCCAATTGATAGAGAGGAGTAAGGCCGGTCCTAATTTACCTTATGCAAGATTATTGCTCAATAAAGTGGAAAACAAAACTGTTTATTATAGTCAAAGCGCGAAAGGAAGAGGAGATTACAAGGTTGTCCTTGATGGTTCGTCTATTAGCCCTGTAAGGGAATAATAATCTTCTTCGTAAATTAATTTAAATAGCCAACTTAATTGTTGGTTATTTTTTTACCCAGATTATACTATCGCACGTTTCGGGTAAGGGTGGTATAATAAAATATATGAGCGTAGAACGAGAAATTCTTGAGTATTTGAATAAAAATGAGGCAAACACTAGATATAAAGGTGTGAGGGTTGGTTTTTTAGGGTTGCCTGATTTCAAGCATTACAAATATCAAACACTTGCAAATAAATTTTCTATTCTTAGTAAAAAGGGTTTTGTTAAGAAAATGCTGAATGGGGAATATATAGTAACTACTAAGGGAAAAATATTTTTAGAAAAAGGTAAGGACATTTTAAAGATGTTTGAAACAGAGAAAGATGAAAATTCACCTAAAGATTTACTTATTGTGTACGACATAGAAGAAAATAAGAAAAAGGAGAGAAATTGGTTTCGACGACATTTAAAAAAGTTTCATTTTGTAATGATCCAAAGGAGTGTATGGGTAGGGCCATCACCGTTACCTGAAGATTTTTCTAATTATTTAAAAGAAATAAAATTAGGTGATAATTTAAAAACTTTTAAACTCTCAAAGGGATATGATGAAAAATAGGGGGGTATGATGAAGAATAACTTTTACCCGGTTTTTGCTATCGTTCATTTTGGGTAAAAATGTATAGTTTTACTGCATTTGGAATCAATATAAATTGAGAAATAACTCAAAAATCCCTAAATATTTAAAATTGTCAAAAAGTCTATTTTAGAGTAGTATGTGGGTATATATGGAACAATCTAAATTTGAGGAAAAAAAGATTACAAGTAGGGCAGAGGATTATAGCCAATGGTATTTGGATGTTATTGATTCTGCAGATTTGGCTGAGAATTCTCCTGTTAAGGGTTGCATGATTATTAAACCTTATGGGTATGCTTTGTGGGAAAAAACTCAGAAAATTCTTGACGAGAAGTTTAAAGCAACAGGAGTAGAGAATGCATACTTTCCGATGCTTATTCCTGAAAAATTATTAAAGAGAGAAGAAGCTCACGTTGAAGGTTTTGCTCCTGAAGTTGCTGTTGTTACTCATGCTGGAGGCAAGAAACTTGAAGAGCCACTAGTTTTGCGTCCAACTTCTGAGACAATAATGTATGAAGTGTTTTCAAAGTGGGTTCGTTCTCATCGTGACTTACCACTCCTCATTAATCAATGGGCAAATGTTATAAGATGGGAAATGCGTACACGTTTATTTTTGCGTACGACAGAATTCTTGTGGCAAGAGGGTCATACTGTACATGCAACAGAGGCAGAAGCAGAAGAAAGAGCGTTGATGATGCTTGATATATATAAAGATTTTGCTGAGAATTATATGGCTATTCCTACTATTCCTGGCAGAAAGTCTGAAGCAGAGAAATTCGCTGGAGCAAAAGGTACTTATACTATAGAAACTATGATGCAAGATGGTAAGGCTTTACAATTCGCTACATCTCACAATCTTGGTCAGAATTTTGCAAAAGCTTTTGATGTCACATTTTTGGATGAATCAAGTACTAGACAATATGGATGGCAAACAAGTTGGGGATTATCTACTAGAACTATAGGTGGACTTATTATGACTCATAGTGATGATAAAGGTTTAGTTTTACCTCCAAAGATTGCTTCAATACAGATAGTTATTGTTCCTATTATTCCGAAGGAATGGGACAAGCAATTAGTAGAAGAAGAGTCACAAAATATTTTTTCTAATTTAATTTCTGCTGGTTTTACTGTAAAACTAGACAATAGAGATATGCGTCCAGGAGAAAAGTATTATGAATGGGAGAAAAAAGGAGTTCCTTTACGTATAGAAATTGGCCCTAAAGATATAGCAGCAAATACGGTTATGGTTGTCCGTAGAGATACAGGAGAAAAGAAGTCTGTTCCACTACCAGAACTTAAAGACGCAGTTACAAATTTATTAGAGTTAATCCAAAATAATCTATTTGAACAAGCCAAAAATAGGTTGATTAATAATACTGTATCAGTTGATACTTGGGACGAATTTGTAAAAGCAACAGAAGAAGGGAAATTTGTAAAAGCTCACTGGTCGGGCGATGGAGAAGTTGAAGCTAAAATTAAAGAAGAAACAGGAGCGACAGTTAGATGTATTCCTCTTGATGAAAAAGAAGAAGAGGGTGTATGTATCAAGTCTGGTAAACCTTCTAAAATCAGAGTCGTCTTTGCACGATCGTATTAACTTATATGTTCAAAAAAATTTACCAAATGTTTTCTAATGATATCGGTATCGATCTCGGTACAGCTAATACGCTGGTGTATTTGAAGGGTCACGGTATCGTTATCAACGAACCTTCAGTGGTTGTGGTAAATCAAAAGACTGGTCAGATCATTGCTGTCGGTGCTGAAGCCAAGCAGATGCTAGGTAGGACACCAGGGCATGTACGGGCCGTTCGTCCTATTGTGGATGGAGTTATCTCTGACTTTGAAGTTACAGAAGAAATGCTTGCTTACCTTATCGGTAAAGCCGAGAAGATGTCAAAGAAGTTTATTCGTCCTCGTGTTGTTCTCGGTGTTCCAACTGGTATTACAAACGTAGAGATACGTGCTGTTGAAGATGCTGCTCGCTCAGCTGGTGCTCGCGAAGTTTATATTATAGAAGAGCCTATGTCTGCGGCTATCGGTATCAGACTTCCAGTCAAAGATGCTATGGGTTCAGTCATTGTAGATATCGGAGGGGGAACTACTGACGTCGCGGTTATATCTCTCTCTGGAGTTGTTCGTTCAAAGAATTTAAAAATAGCAGGAGACCTTCTTAACTACGATATTATCAACTACATGAAAGATGAATTTAAACTTCTTATTGGAGAGAGAACTGCTGAGAATGTAAAAATTGCTATTGGTTCTGTAGTCGAAGGAGAGTCCATGGAAGCAGAAGTAAGAGGGCGTGACTTGGTGACAGGACTTCCTCGCCAAGTTATTGTTACAGACTCAGATATTAGAGAAGCTATCTTACCTTCAATTCTTGGTCTTGTAGATGGAGTTAAAGAAGTCTTAGAGACGACACCTCCAGAGCTTCTCTCAGATATAATGCATCGTGGTCTAGTCCTCTCAGGTGGTGGAGCGATGATAAGAGGCCTCGATACACTACTTAGAAATACCCTTAAGATTCCTATATACATAGCCGAAGATCCGCTTACAGCTGTAGCGAGAGGCACCGGAGTTGTGCTTGATGATTTTGATATTTATAAAGAAGTATTATTAAACACAGATGATTCATCAGTTCCGCGATAAAAACCAAATAGCTAAGAAGAGAAGAACGATCAAGAATTTAATTTTTTTGAGCATTTTTCTGTTATTAGCTGTATTGGGAGTGTTTGCTTTTTTTAGTCCAGCTTTTCATTTTATTGGCAAGCCTATCTGGAAAGTGAAAACAGCTGCAGTGAATAGTATAGAAGAAGCTGGTTATGTTATCCGCACCAAAGCATCCGTTTATAAAGAGAATGAAAATCTTATAAAAGAGAATACAGACTTAAAGTCTGCTATGATTGATTATCAAGTACTTAAGAATGAGAATATTTCTCTCAAAGAATCTTTAGGGCGCATTACTCCAGGCAAAGATATGGTCCTAGCAAATATACTGACGAAGCCAAACTATTCTCCATACGACACCATCATCATAGATATAGGTAAGAACGTAGGTGTGCTTATAGGTAACAAAGTGTATGCAAATGCCATAACTCCTATCGGTGAAGTCGTTTCTGTTTATGATAATACGGCTCTCATCGCTCTTTATTCAAATCCAGGTAGAGTGACCGAAGCTATTATCGATGGAGTGAATGCAAGTGTAGAATTAGTAGGAAGAGGTGGTGGAAATTTTGAGATGACTATCCCCGTGGATTTACCTTTTAATAAAGGTACTCTCATCCTTTTGCCAAATCTTTCCTCTGAAGTTGTAGCTGTTATGGAAGATGTTATCTCAACACCGACCGATCCGATGAAGAAGGTGCTTCTAAGCTCACCTATAAATGTTCAAAATCTAAAGTGGGTTTTTGTAAAGCGTAATTAAATCAAAATTGTTTTTAAATGTGATATTATGAATATAATATAAAATTATGATAACCCTAAATGAAATAAGAAATAGAGCAGTGTCTTTCTCTAAAGAATGGGAGAGGGAATATAGCGAAGATGCAGAGGCAAAAAGTTTTTGGGATGGATTTTTTGAAGTATTTGGTATATCTCGTAGACGAGTAGCTTCATTTGAATATCCAGTTAAGAAACTTGATGGTGGAGCTGGTTTTATAGATGTTCTTTGGAAAGGAGTAATGCTTGCTGAACATAAATCTAAAGGGAAAAACTTAGATAAAGCTTATTCTCAAGCTAAAGATTATTTTCCAGGATTAAAAGATGCTGAATTACCTCGATATATCATAGTTTCTGATTTTGAAAGAATAAGAATTTATGACTTAGAGAAAGATAAGCAAGAAGAATTTTTTCTTAAAGATTTACACAAAAATGTAGATTTATTTGGTTTTATTTCTGGGTATACAACTCATGTATATGAAAAAGAAGAAGATGCTAGTATTAAAGCAGCGAGATTGATGGCTGATTTTCATAATGAAATTGCTAAGACTGGATATTCTGGTCACGATTTAGAAGTTTTTCTTGTACGTATTTTATTTTGTCTTTTTGCGGACGATACGGGAATTTTTACAAAAAATTCATTTAGGGATTATATAGAAGATCGCACGAGTGTTGATGGTAGTGATTTAGGAATTAAACTGATGCAAATTTTTGAAATTCTGAACACTCCTGAGAACAAAAGACAAATTACTCTGGACGAACAACTTGCATCCTTTCCTTATATTAATGGTGGAATTTTTGCAGAAAGAATTGCTTCGGTGTCACTTGATACTACTGCTCGATTGAAGCTCATCAAATGTTGTAGTTTTGATTGGTCTGAGATTTCTGCCTCTATTTTTGGGTCACTATTCCAAGGAGTAATGAATGAAAAAGAAAGGAGGCAACTTGGAGCGCACTACACTTCAGAGATAAATATAATGAAGGTTATTCAACCTCTTTTTCTCGATGAATTATATGTTGAGTTTGATCAAGTAAAACATAATATGAAAAAACTTGAAGAATTTCATATAAAACTTTCATCTTTAAAATTTTTAGATCCAGCGTGTGGTTGTGGTAACTTTTTAGTTATAGCATATCGTGAACTTCGTAAATTAGAACTTGATGTTTTATTAAAAAAAGAAACAGCGAAAACTGCCGGATTAAGAATTTTTGGAGCAGACGAATTCTCTATTATAAATGTCAATCAATTTTATGGTATTGAAATAGAAGAATTTCCGTCTCTTGTCGCTAGGGTTGCAATGTATTTGGTAGATCATCAGATGAATATGATGTTTTCAGAGAAATTTGGACATATTTATGCTCGTATACCGCTTCGTGAACCAGCAAGTATAGTAAATGGGGATGCTCTTACTACAGACTGGGAAAGTGTGGTTCCTAAAAATCAATTGAATTATATTCTAGGCAATCCTCCTTTTGTTGGAGCTAGACTTATGGACAAAGATCAAAAACAAATATTTTTAGATACTTTTGAAAATGCTAAAGGTGCAGGGAATCTAGATTTTGTGACGGCTTGGTATGAAAAAGCTTCCAAGTATATGCAAGATACTTTTATAAAAACAGCTTTTGTTTCTACAAATTCTATTTGCCAAGGTGAGCAGGTTGGAATTTTATGGAAAAGACTTAAAGAGAAATATAATATTACAATTCATTTTGCTCATCAAACTTTTAAATGGAATAATGATGCTCCAGGAGTAGCAGCTGTTTACTGTATTATTGTTGGATTTGCTTGTTTTGATACAGATAAGAAATATCTTTATGAATATGAGAATATAAAAAGTGAACCGAAAGAAAAAGAAGCTACACACATCAATGCTTATCTTGTAGAAGGAGAAGATGTTTTCTTGGAAAATAGAAATAAACCAATTTGTAAGGTTCCAGAAATGATTTTTGGTAATATGCCAAATGATGGAGGTAATTTGATTATTGAAGATAATGAATTAGAAGATTTCACAAGAGAAGAACCAAGTAGTAAAAAATATATCAAGCAACTTATCGGGGCCGAAGAATTTATAAATAACTTGAAAAGATGGTGTTTATGGTTGGTTGATGCTGATCCAGCTGAATTACGAACAATGCCAAAAGTATTAGAAAGAATAGAAAAAACAAAAGAACATCGATTAGAAAGTGTTAGAGAAGCTACAAAAAAATTAGCTAAAACTCCTAGTTTATTTGGAGAAATTAGGCAGCCTAAAAGTGATTATTTGCTTGTACCCTTTGTTTCTTCAGAAAATAGAGAAATAATTCCCATGGGATATTTTAGCCCAGAAGTTATTGCAACTAATCGTGTGGCAGTTGTTCCCGATGCAGATTTATATATATTTGGAGTTTTGACTTCAGGAATGCATATGACTTGGGTTAATAGGGTATGTGGAAGATTAAAAAGTGACTATAATTATTCAATAAATATAGTTTATAATAATTTTCCTTGGCCAGAAAAAGTGACAAATGAACAGAAAAAGAAAGTGGAAGAATGTGCAGAAAAAGTTCTAATTGCCCACTCAGAATTTCCAAATAGTTCACTTGCAGATTTATATGACCCAAATACTATGCCACCAGAATTAGTAAAAGCTCACATTGAACTCGATAGGGCAGTGGATTCTTGCTATGGTAGAAAATTCACAAACAAGGAAGAGAGAATTGAATTTTTGTTTGAGTTATATAAAAAATATACTAAATAATCTATGATTGAATTTACAGAAGAACAATTCAATATATTGAAACAAGAAGGAGAGAAATTTTACAAATCAATCAATGAGGTTTATTGTCCTTATTTTAAAGAAAAAATATCTTTTGGTAATCAGGGGCTTGAACATCTTAAGTTTAAAAGGAGAGATAAGGCTAGATTAGAGCAGGATCAATACATGAGATTTAAGCTTTTATATATTGTGCCCGAAATATTAAAATTATCTCATACACTTCAAGGAATATCTGAGACTAAAAAATTTGAAAGAATTCGTGTACACAATAGAACCGATAATGTCCTCAAGCCTGTAAATTATTATGAATTTGTTGCTGTTGTAAAAAGAAACAGAATTAGAGTTATCGTAAAACAAATTGATGGAGGACGGAAATTTTTCTGGAGTCTTATACCATTTTGGAAAATGAACGAAGAAACAATGAGTCGAATCCTGTGTGAAGGTATACCAGAAGAGGATTAAAAACAAAAAATCCACCTTCCGGTGGGTCCTTTGTAAGGTGCTTGGCTACAGCTTGAAAGCCGTGAGAGGGCGAACCCTCCAAACACCTGCTTGTATTATAGCACAAAAATATGGTAAAAGTAAAGTTATCCACAAGGGGTATATTAAAATATAATGAAAGCAATTAATTTTAAAATTGAGAAAAAACTAGAAGGACACTTCGGTAGAGCTGGAGTCTTAAGTACACCTCACGGAGATATAGAGACTCCGTCTTTTGTTGTTGTGGGAACGAAAGCGACAGTTAAGTCTCTGACCCCAGAGCAATTAAAAGAACTTGGTACTCCTGTCGTACTTGCGAATACTTACCATTTGTATTTACAACCAGGGGATGAGCTCGTAAGAGATGCAGGAGGACTTCATAAATTCATGAATTGGCAGGGGCCTATGATGACTGACTCCGGGGGCTTCCAAGTATTTTCTTTAGGCGTGGCTTATGGTAAAGAGCTTTCAAAAGTGGTTTCTGTGACTGATCCAAATCTTCTTATTCCTGAGAGATCTACAGCGGAAGATGGTGTACCTAGACTTGCAACTATAGGGAACGATGGAGTATCTTTCCGTTCACATATTGATGGGTCACTTCATTATATAACTCCAGAGAAATCGATAGAGATACAGCATAACTTAGGAGCTGATATTATTTTTGCTTTTGATGAGTGCACTTCACCGACAGAGAATGATAGGTATCAAGACGAAGCACTCTCTCGTACACACGCTTGGGCCAAGAGAAGTTTGATAGAACACAAGAAACGTGAGGGCGTAAAAGATATTGCTCATGAACCTCAAGCTTTGTTTGGTATTGTTCAAGGAGGAAGATCAGAAGAATTGAGGAGAAAGTCCGCGAAAATTATTTCTGAAATTAAAATAGAAGATGGAACGGACCCCGTGACGGGTGAAACCCGTTTTACGGGGTTTGATGGTTTTGGTATCGGAGGCTCTTTTGCAAAAGAAGATATGTCCAGTGCAGTGAAATGGGTGAATGAAGAACTACCAGAAGAGAAGCCTCGTCATTTACTTGGTATCGGTGAGCCAGAGGATTTATTCTCTGGTGTAGAGAACGGCGTAGATTTGTTTGACTGTGTCGGTCCTACACGTATAGCTCGCAATGGAACACTCTTTACAAATAGTGGTAAAATAAATATAACAAATGCAAAATTTGTAAAAGATTTTAGCCCTATTGATGAAGGTTGCCAGTGTTATACTTGTCAGAATTATACTCGTGCATACTTGGCACATTTGTTTAGAGCTAAAGAGATGGAGGCTGCAACATTGGCTTCAATTCATAATGTTTACTTTATAACAAACTTAGTGAAGAAAATGCGTGGGGCTATATTAGATGGTAATTTTATGGAATATAAAAAAGATTTTTTAAGTAAATATGAAAGATAAAGTATTCAAACTAAAGAGTAGTTATAAACCAGACGGTGACCAGCCGAAGGCTATTTTGCAGTTGCTGGAAGGCTTAGAAAAGGGCATGAAGAAGCAGACTCTCCTAGGTGCGACAGGGACAGGAAAGACTTTCACTATTGCAAACGTGATAGAGAAGTGGAGTAAGCCGACTTTAGTAATAGCTCACAATAAAACTTTGGCTGCTCAGCTTGCTCAAGAGTTCAGGGAATTTTTTCCAGACGCTGCGGTCCACTACTTTGTCTCTTACTACGACTATTATCAGCCTGAAGCTTATATGCCGGTGACAGATACTTATATAGAGAAAGATGCACAGATAAATAAAGAGATAGATCGTCTTCGTCATGCATCCACTCAATCTCTCCTTACTCGTCCGGATGTTATTATTGTGGCTTCGGTTTCTTGTATCTATGGTCTTGGAAGCCCCGAAGAATATGAAAAAGTAAATTTGAAACTAGAAATTGGCTCTAAAATTAGTAGAACTGATTTGATGAGAAAGTTACTTGGTATTCATTTTGAGAGAACAAATGCAGACCTCAATCCTGGAACTTTTCGTTCTATTGGGGATCGAGTAGAAGTGATGCCTATCTCTGAGACTTTTGTTTATCAAATAGAATTTGAAGGTGGTAAGATAATTAAAATATTGAAAGTAGATCCAGTCTCAGCTCATGTCCTTAAAGAAGAGACCGGAATTTTCCTCTTTCCATCAAAGCACTTTATAACAGACGAAGAGAGTACAAAGATAGCTTTGAAAAATATAAAAATAGAATTAGCACAACAATTAAAGAAGTTTGAGAAAGAAGGAAAGCTTCTAGAAGCCGAGAGGATAAAGAGAAGAACCAATTATGACTTAGCTATGATTAAAGAAGTTGGATATTGTAATGGTATTGAGAATTACTCGAGGCAGTTTTCAGGGAAGAAAGAAGGCGAAGCCCCAGATACACTTCTTTCTTATTTTAAAGATGATTTTTTAACTATCATTGATGAGTCTCACGTGACTTTGCCTCAGCTTGGAGCGATGTATGCTGGAGATGCTTCACGCAAGAATACACTTGTGGAGTTTGGCTTCCGTCTGCCTTCAGCGAAGGACAATCGTCCTCTTAAGTATAATGAATTCGAAGAGAGGATAGGTGATGTTATCTACGTCTCTGCGACCCCAAGTGAACAAGAGAGAACTATGAGCAACCAGATCGTAGAGCAGATTATTCGTCCGACTGGACTTATCGATCCTGAAATTATAGTTCGTGGAGTTTCAGTCAATAAAGAAGAGAATTATGGTGGACAGATTGAAGACTTTGTAAAAGAAGCCGACAGAGTTATAGCGAAAGGTTTTCGTGCTATAGCGACGACACTGACTAAGAAGATGGCGGAAGATTTATCTTTATTCTTAAAAGAGAAAGGTTATAAAGCTGAGTATCTGCATAGTGATATAAAAACAATAGAAAGAATTCAGATATTAACACAATTTAGAAGAGGGGATTTTGATATTCTTATCGGGGTGAATTTACTTCGCGAGGGTTTGGACTTACCAGAGCTTGCTCTTATCGGAATACTTGATGCAGACAAAGAAGGCTTTCTTCGTTCAGAGACTTCACTCATCCAGATTATTGGGCGTGCTGCTAGAAATGTGGAAGGTAGAGTTGTTCTCTATGCTGATCATATGACTAAATCTTTGGACAGTGCAATAGGTGAGACAGACCGCAGAAGGAATATACAGATAGCTTACAATAAAAAGCATGGTATAACTCCGCAGACAATTATAAAAAAGATTAAAGATATTACTGAAGAACTTGAAGACAAACATGGTAAGGCTGTAAATGCTGAGCTTGACCTTGATGTGGAGTTATTTAAAAAAGCATTTGGAGCAAGTAAGAGTAATAAAGGTAAAGGAGAGAGAGAATCAATCAAGAATTTACTTCTTTCAGATGAAGATAGAAATAAAAATGTTTATGAAAAGATAATAAAATTAAAAGAAAAAGAAATGAATAAAGCAGTAAAGGAATTAGACTTTGAGACGGCAGCAATACTTCGTGATGAGATAGTAATATTGAAAAAGAAAATGGATAAAAAATAAAAGAGCCATCGAAGTGATGGCTCTTGTGATAGTGCTCGTTACACCATCTATAGTTTGTATGAACAAAGGACTATTTCTTATATCTTAACCCAGATAGCTTTGTTTGTCAAATAATGATGTTCGTGTTATTATAAAAGTAGTTAAATATCGATATACCCCCTCTAAGAGAGATTGGGGGAATGTTTAAGTTTATGAAAAAAGAAACAACCGACAAAATAATAATAAAGGGGGCTAGGACGCACAACCTAAAGAATATAAATGTGGAAATGCCTCGCAATAAGATGATCACGATAACTGGGATGTCAGGTTCTGGTAAGTCTTCTTTGGCTTTCGATACTATCTTTGCAGAGGGCCAGAGACGCTACGTAGAGAGTCTTTCTGCTTATGCTCGTCAGTTCCTTAATCAGATGCCGAAACCTGATGTAGACGAGATTACAGGTCTTTCTCCTGCTATCTCTATCGACCAGAAGTCTCGCTCAAACAATCCTCGTTCAACCGTGGCAACTATTACCGAGATATACGACTATCTTCGTGTTCTTTATGCACGTATAGGGCATCCTCATTGTCCTTTATGCGGAGAAGAGATTAAGAAACTTTCCAATGACGAGATTCTTCATTTTGCTATAGATAAGATTAAAAATTTCCAGAAGGACACGAAGAAAAAGAAAGTTATGGGTGTAGAGTGGAATGAAGCCCCGATTTCTATTCTTTCTCCTGTTGTCAGGGGTAGAAAAGGAGAATACTATCAGCTACTTTATGATTTACTCAATAAAGGCTTTGCCCAGGTGCGCCTTGATGGAGAGATAAAGAAACTCCGAGAAAGAATAGATATCTCAAAAACAAAAAAGCATGACATAGAAGTCATAGTGGATAGTTTTCAGATTCATGAATTCAAAGATAATGAAAAGGACTCCTACTCTCGTCTTGCTGAAAGTGTCGAGAGGGCACTCCTTGAGTCTGATGGCTTGGTAATAATTAAAATAGACGAGGATGAATATCTGATGTCTTCAAAGTTTTCTTGTGCGAATGATGGTTTTGCTTTCCCTGAGATAGAACCTAGACTTTTCTCTTTCAACTCTCCTTATGGAGCCTGTCCAACTTGTAATGGATTAGGGACAAAGTATTTTGGTGGGGAGGAACCTTGCGATGATTGTAAGGGTCTTCGTTTACGTACTGAAGCCCTTCACGTATATCTTGGTATCAAGAAGAATGCTTTGAATATTGTTGACGTGACTGCACTTTCTATAGAAAACGTCGCAAACTTTTTTATAGAGCTAGAATTAACTGAACAAGAAAAAGAAATATCAAAAGTTGTTATAAAAGAGATAGAGGCTCGTATTCAATTCCTTCTCAATGTTGGTCTTGATTATTTATCCCTTGATAGAAAAGCCAATACCTTATCAGGTGGAGAAGCCCAGCGTATTCGTCTTGCCTCACAACTAGGTTCCAGACTTGTCGGAGCACTTTATGTGCTCGATGAGCCGACTATCGGACTTCATCAAAGAGATAATGATAAATTAATTAAAACACTAGAGGATCTTCGTGATTTAGGGAATACTATTATCGTGGTAGAGCACGATGAAGATACTATCTATGCATCTGACTATATAGTAGATATAGGTCCAAAAGCTGGAGTACATGGTGGGGAAGTTATCGTCTCTGATTATCTACAGAAGTTGCTCGATGCTCCGACGAACCCTTCAAAGTCTAGAACACTTGCTTATCTAAGAGGTGAAGCTAGGATAGAAATACCAGAGAAGAGGAGAACTAGTGATAAGGGAACTTTAAAGATAATTGGTGGAAAAGTTTTCAATATAGATAATCTAAATGCTGAAGTTCCACTCGGCAAGCTTGTGACTATTACAGGAGTTTCAGGCTCTGGTAAGAGTTCCTTTATGTATGAGATTTTGCACAAGAATTTACAAGCTCGATACGAAAGGAAGTTTAGAACTGCTAAAGTCTTCAACTGTGCGTCTTTCACGGGCACAGAGTATCTCTCTCGTGTGGTTCTTATTGATCAGTCTCCTATAGGTAGAACCCCTCGTTCAAACATTGCGACTTATACAGGTGCTTTCACTCATATCCGTGACTTATTTGCTCTAAGTGAAGAAGCTAGACTCAAGGGCTGGAAGTCCAATAGATTCTCTTTCAATGTAAAGGGTGGCCGTTGTGAGGCCTGTGAAGGGAATGGTGAGGTAGCTGTCGAAATGCATTTCTTGCCCACTGTCTATGTGACTTGTGACGTCTGTAATGGGAAGAGGTTCGACAAAGAGACTTTGACTGTGAAGTATAACAAAAAAAATATTTATGATGTTCTTCAGATGACAATAGAAGAAGCCATAAAGTTCTATGAAGATATTCCTGCTATATACGACAGGATGAAGACTTTGATGGACGTCGGACTTGGATACGTGAAGCTTGGTCAGTCTGCTACAACTCTTTCAGGAGGTGAAGCCCAGCGTGTGAAAATTTCTACAGAACTTTATAAGCCATACTGGGAGAAGACTATTTACCTACTAGATGAGCCGACTGTCGGTCTTCATTATGATGATGTAGCAAAACTTCTCGAAGTTCTAAATAGACTTGTAGATAAAGGTAACAGTGTGGTGGTGATAGAACACAATATGGATATCATTAAATGCTCAGACCATATTATAGATATCGGTCCTGAAGGTGGTCTTGGTGGTGGTAAGATTGTTGCGAAAGGAACACCTGAAGAAGTTGCCAATACTCCAGGTAGTCACACAGGTAAATATCTTAAGAAGGTTTTGAAGAAGAAATAAAAAACTGGTAAACATTATTAATATAATGCTTACCAGTCTTAATTCTTACAAGTAGAATTCAACTCTGTAAAAAGAGGTTTCAGTTTTGATTCGGAAAGTTTTTTCATTGATTACCCCGATTGATAATACTTTAGAGGTTACATCAACTTTCCTTCTTTGTTTTTCTGGATCTTCAGAATCAACTTCTCTGATTGCACGAATTTGTGATCCTGTACGAATTGAAACAAAAAGTTCAAAGATTTTTTCCTTTCCAGGTTTTACTCCAGAAGTTTTACCTTTTCTGAAAGCTGTTTTAGTTAGTTTGACTTTCATTCCTGATTTTCCAAGGCTTGCATAGATCCCTTTCATAAATTGACTTTTTAATTGTTGTACAAATGTTAATTTTAATCTAATATATATCCTATGAATAGTCAACAGGTCAAAAAGATGGGTCTTCCAGATAAACCAGGGGTTTATTTCTT
>CAITEG010000057.1 GCA_903891365.1 uncultured bacterium | reverse complement strand
GTATCGGCGGTCAAATCAGTTTGAGCCTTGGCAACATTGGTGAATATGGCAAATGCCATTACCAAAATTATAAATAAGCTTGAATATTTTTTCATAATTTTCTTAATATATTATTAATTTAAACTTGTTTAGACTATATCAAGAAAGCAACCAAAAGCAAAGCAACAATGTTTAAGATTTTTATCATTGGATTGATAGCAGGACCGGCTGTGTCTTTGTAAGGATCACCAACTGTATCGCCCGTAACTGCAGCCTTGTGAGCATCACTGCCTTTTCCTCCATGATTTCCTTGTTCAATAAACTTTTTAGCGTTATCCCATGCACCTCCACCGGAAGTCATTGAGATGGCTACGAAAAGTCCTGTAACGATAGAACCGACTAGAAGTCCTCCTAAAACAACCCAACCATTTTCTTTTCCGAAAACTAAAATTACTAGAACTGGGGCGAGGACTGGGATAAGTGCTGGCAAGATCATTTGTTTTATCGCTGCGCCAGTGATGATAGATACAGCTTTAGCATAATCAGGTTTTGCTTTACCTTCCATAATTCCTTTTATTTCTCTGAATTGTCTTCGAATTTCTTCTACGACTTTTCCTGCTGTTTTTCCTACTGCTTCCATGCAGAGAGCTCCAAAATAATAAGGGAGAAGTCCTCCGATAAATAATCCGACGATGACATAAGGATTACTCAAATCAAAAGTGATGTGTTTTCCAGCTTTTACGATTTCTTCTGTGTAAGAAGCGAAAAGTACAAGTGATGCCAATCCTGCAGAACCGATAGCATAACCTTTTGTGACAGCTTTGGTGGTGTTTCCGACAGCATCAAGAGGGTCGGTGACATTGCGAACTGATTCAGGAAGTTCTGCCATTTCTGCTATTCCTCCTGCGTTATCTGTGATAGGTCCATAAGCATCTATAGCGACGATAATACCTGTCATTGATAGCATAGACATAGCGGCGATTGCTATGCCATAAAGTCCACCGAAATGATAACTAATCAATATTCCAAGAACGATAGTGAAAAGGGGGAGAGCAGTAGATTTCATTGAGATAGCCAAACCTTGGATGACGTTTGTGCCATGACCTGATATTGATGCTGTAGCTATTGATTTTACTGGAGCGAATTTTGTAGAAGTAAAGTATTCAGTAATCATCACAAGAGCTCCAGTGACAAAAAGACCAACTAGAGAACATATAAATAAAGCCATAACTGAATACTGGCCGTTATTTTTCATGAGTAAATTTGTGACAGGGTAAAATAAAATTGCAGCGATAACACCCGAAGCGAGAAGACCTTTATATAAAGCACCCATTATATTTTCAGATTGGTTTCCTTTACCGAGTTTTACAAACCAAGTTCCGATGATAGATGCGAAAATTGCAATTCCGCCGATAACAAGAGGGAAGATAACTGCGTTTTGAAATCCTACAAATAGTAGAGAACCCAAAAGCATTGTTGCGACTGAAGTAACAGCATATGTTTCAAATAAGTCAGCAGCCATACCAGCACAGTCTCCCACATTGTCTCCCACATTGTCTGCGATAACTCCAGGGTTTCTAGGATCATCTTCTGGAATACCAGCTTCTAGTTTGCCGACGAGATCCGCACCGACATCAGCAGCTTTTGTAAATATTCCTCCACCTAGTCTAGCGAATACTGATATATGGGATGCTCCGAAACCAAGTCCGATGAGGGAAGTCACGTATTGTGTATTTGCGTTGTAAATCGTGACACCGAGTAATGCAAGTCCAACCACTAAACGTCCGGTGACTGTTCCACCCTTGAATGCCAAAGACAGAGCTTCATTGATTCCATTTCTTGCAGCTTCTGTGGTTCTGACATTTGCTCTAACTGATACGTTCATACCTATGTATCCTGCGAGTGCAGAGAATATAGCTCCGACTAAAAATCCAAAGGCCATTGCCCATCCGAGCTTTGGAATAAAGCCAATAACGAAAAAGAGTATGGTTGCGATAACGCCAATGGTCTTGTATTGTTTGTTTAAATAAGCACCTGCACCTTCTTGAATAGCTTTTGCTATTTCCTGCATGCGAGCATTTCCTGCGCTCATTTTTAATATTG
>CAITEG010000056.1 GCA_903891365.1 uncultured bacterium | reverse complement strand
TCACAAGCAACTTCTTCACAAGATCCGCCAGCACAAGCGCAAGGGTTTCTTCGGAAGATTTCTCAACTCACTCAATAGATTTCCTCATTTCTCTAATATCTAATATACTGTCTATATATGTATAACGACTACAAATCTAAACTAACAAACTTTTATGAGAGGGGCAAGCGTATGCCTACTTATACAGAGATGATGAAAATTTTTGGCTTCAAGTCCAAGAATGCCGTCGCTCGCCTTGTTGATAAATTCATCGAAGAAGGTATCGTCGCCAAGGATCATCTTGGTCGTCTTATCGCTCTCGCATCTTTCGACTCTATACCAATGCTTGGTTCAGTGAAAGCCGGCTTCCCGGCAGATGTCGCAGAAGAAATGAAAGACACCATAAACATCGACGAATACCTAGTAGACAAGAAAGATAATTCTTATATGCTCACTGTCGATGGAAACTCGATGATAGACGCCCATATTGCCGATGGTGATATGGTCCTCGTAGAGAAGACAAACGTAGCCAAAGACGGCCAGATAGTTATCGCTGATGTAGACGGAGAATTCACTATGAAATATTTCCGGATTAAAAATGGGAAGACTTGGCTCGAACCTGCAAACAAAGATTTCAAACCTATCTATCCAACCATGTATCTCAACATCACAGCAGTAGTGAAAGCTGTCATTAGAAAATATTAATGGTACAATAGCCCGTATGACTCAAGAGCAAGCTCTCAAAATAATGAAGACCGGCGTGAATATTTACCTTACTGGTAGTGCTGGCTCTGGGAAGACATACCTCTTAAATGAATACATCAAATACTTAGAAGATCACGATATCGCGGTCGCTGTTACGGCTTCGACTGGTATAGCCGCGACTCATATGAATGGTATGACCATCCACGGCTGGTCTGGTATAGGAGTGAGGAATGTGATGGGAGAAAGGGAACTAGAACAACTAGAAGAGAAGAAGTACCTCTGGAAAAGATTCGAGAAGGCTCGCGTCCTCATCATCGACGAAGTCTCTATGCTCCACGGTTTTCAGCTAGATATGATAGAGAAAGTTTGCAAAAGATTCAAGAGGAGTAGCAGTCCTTTCGGTGGACTCCAAGTCATCCTCTCTGGTGACTTCTTCCAACTTCCTCCAGTGGAGAAATCCAAAAGTGAAGGAGAAATAAAAAGCAGTATGGTCTATGAGAGTGAAGCTTGGAAAATACTGAACCCTGCCATCTGCTACCTGACAGAACAACACCGCCAAGAAGACGACGTCCTTACTGACATCCTAAATACGATTAGAAGTAACAGTCTAGAAGAAAAGCATTATGAGGAACTCGACAAATGCATAGACAGAGAGCTAGGAGGTATGAAAGCTACCAAGCTCTATACTCACAATATAAACGTCGACAATGAAAACGAAATGGAGCTCTCTTTGATAGGTGGTGTAGAGAAAGTTTACAGTATGACTTCCAAAGGGCACGAGATCATTGTAGATATTTTAAAGAAAAGCTGTCTAGCTTATGAAGAACTCCGTTTGAAAGTTGGAGCAGAAGTTATGTGCATCAAGAATAATTTTGATAAAGGTTATGTGAATGGATCAAGAGGAGTAGTCAAAGGTTTCGAGCAAGACTCTGGCTTGCCGATAGTGAAGCTCTACAATGGCAACACCGTCACCATCACTCCTGAGGTCTGGATGATAGAAGAAGACGGCAGAGAGAAAGCCTCCCTGACCCAGCTACCACTACGCCTGGCTTGGGCTATAACTATCCACAAGAGCCAAGGAATGTCCCTAGATAACGCTCTGATAGACCTACGCAAGACTTTCACCTATGGGATGGGGTATGTGGCCCTTTCTCGCGTCAGAACGCTCAAGGGGATAAGCCTTGTAGGATTCAACAAAGAGTCCCTCCTTGTGAACCCTAAGATCCTCGAACTTGACCAAGAGTTAAAGAACGAAAGCTACCAGAATGAACTCATGTGGAAGAAGCTTAAAAATGGTGAGCAAGAAATGCTAGAAGTAGAATTCATAAATAGGATGGGAGGAACAATAAATGAGACAAAAGGGAACAAAAAGAAAAAAGTGGGGATAGTGAAAGATACAAAAGTGCCGACAGTATTAGTAACAAAAGAACTACTCGGTATGGGTAAGAGTATCAAAGAAATAGCCAAAGAGAGGAACCTAACTCCGGGGACTATCACTCACCATATAGAACAAATCATTACAGAATTCCCAGGGACAAATATCTCTCACATAAAGCCTTCGCAGAAAATCATCGACTTAGTTAAAAAAGCCAATAAGAAACTAAAAGGGGAAGAAGTAGGGAAGCTGAACCCAATAAAACTCATCCTTGAAAAAGACGGCCATGACTTGTCCTTCGAGGATATCCGCTTGGCGAAACTATTTATATAAAACAGGCAAATTATAAATCTATTGACAAGTAAATATAAAGATGTTATTATTTAAGAAATTTCATTCATAAATAATTAAAAAACTTAAAAAATGGAAGCTAGAAAATTTAATGTAAAGAAAAGTACTGAGGTTCAATCATTATTTAATGCAATAATAACATCGGGTATTCTGATGTTTATTATTTTCGCAATATTATTAATTCTTTTCAGAGAAAAAGATCCCCTAATTAGTTTTGTTTCTATGATTATAACAGTATGTTCAGGTTTAATTACTATTATTTTCTGCTATTTCTATCCGAGAGAAAATTAATTAAATTATCTTTTAAATAAACCATCTTTTTGCTTCGGCAATTAAGGTGGTTTTTTATTTGTCTCCATATTGACACAGCTCTTTTTTAGATGTAATCTGAAGAAAAAATCATTTACTTAAAAATTTAACAACAATGACAAAAAGAAGTATTTTTAGTGGAAAGGCTCGTGTCCTCACTCTTATTGGAGGACGTGGAGATCCTCATAATCCTAAACCATCATCAGACCTGGGAGATCTGTCATCTGGAGCAAGATACATACCAGATGAAGTAACTCTAGCAAGGAAAGAGGGTAAAAGTATCCAATTCATAACCATATGTGGACAATGCTGTTGGTACTGGCAAATGCCTGATGGTTCAAGGATCTATCATTATTACGAACCAGAATACCAAAGAATTGCGGAGCGTAATGGAAAATCATTATCAACAGAAGAAACTTTGCCTTGTCATATTTGTGGGAATATTCACACAAAAGGAGGACTGGTAAATGGACCCTTTGAACCTACGTTGTTTCAAATTTTAAATTCTAAAAAAGAAAAAATTGTAACTTAAAAACTTGATTTATGAAACCAATTTTAAAAGAAGGAGACTCAATACAAATAACGGTTGACCTTAAGTGGCTTGTAGAATTTGCAAAAGCAATGGATAGAATTTCATATTCTTGTGGAGGTATATTTACCTGCGTTAACGGACATCTAACACTCTGTGATAAAACATTGGAATTCATACAAATGGAGACTGAAGATTTACAGAAAGAGGCAAGATAAAAACTATTTTTGTTAAATCAAAAAAGAGGCAAAATTTGCCTCTTTTTTTCTTTGTAAAAACATATATATATTGGTATACTATAGACATTATGGAATCAAAAACAAAAATAGTTGCAACTATCGGTCCAGCTAGTAACAGCAAGGATACGATTAAAGAGCTTATAAATCACCACCTAGATATCGCCAGACTGAACTTCTCTTGGGATACACATGAAGGTCACAAGAAAGTCATCGAGTATATAAGAGAACTTTCAACAGAACTTGGCAAAGAAGTACTCATTATGCAGGACCTCTCTGGTCCTAGAGAGCAAGACGGTGCTGGCCACCACTTTGGAGGAGAAGGAAATTCTGAAGTTATCACAGAGAAAGACAGAGCTGACCTAGCTTTCGGAGTAGAAGAAAAAGTAGATATGATAGCTATGTCTTTCGTCGGAAGTGCAAAGGATATCGTAGAGTTGAGAGGTTTAATAAATGAAAAAGGTGGCAATCAAAAAATTATCGCAAAGATTGAACGCAAAGTTGCTTATGAGAATCTAGATGAGATACTAGAAGTGACCGATGGGGTCATGGTCGCTCGTGGAGACCTCGGTAATGAATTTCCTCTAGAAGAGATACCTTTCGTTCAGCATCAGATCATAGAGAAGGCAAATAAGAAAGGCAAGATGGTGATAGTAGCGACACAGATGATGCTTTCAATGGTAGAGAATCCTATCCCTACTCGAGCCGAAGTCTCAGACGTCGCTTACGCTATTATCGACGGAGCCGACGGAGTAATGCTCTCAGAAGAGTCAGCCAAAGGTAAGTATCCAGTCGAAGCAGTCACAATGATGGAGAAGATCGCAGTCGCAGCAGAAAAACATTTATTAAAAAAAGATATAGATATAATTTAAATATGAGTAAACAAATTTATAT
>CAITEG010000055.1 GCA_903891365.1 uncultured bacterium | reverse complement strand
CCAACCAAAAAAGATAATTTTCTCGTAAATTTTAGTCATTATAGGATTTATTTCTTCATCTGTAAGAGTTTTCTCATAAGATTGAAAAACGAGACGATAAGCATAAGAAGTTTTATCCCCTTTTTCAAATGAATCAAAAAGATATGGTTCCTTTACCAAGAGCCCTGTACCCTCTTCAATAAAAATCTTCTTTAAATTATCTTTATCTGTCCCCTTTGGAATCCAAACAGCTATATCACGGGAGATAAAAGGATAAAATGACCACATTTTAAATGTTCGTGAAAGAGAAGTTTCCCCTGAAGTGCCTTGCAAGACTGTCGAGCCGAGCACGTGGACTTCAGGAGAAATATTCTCTGCAAAGAACTTATCTAATGGCATTTCTATCACATTCTTTTTATCTCCATAAGCTACATGAATTTCTTCTTTTATCTCGCCAAAGCTTTCGGCAGAGGCGGATCCATTTTTTGTAAAAATAGTCCCAACTTCAAAAACCTTCACTTCTTTCATATCAAAAAGGGGTAGATTAAGAGTATTCAATTTAATACTTTCTTTTAACCCATCTGAGAGGTTTGTGCGCAAAAAATTCTTGTCCGATGCCGAAGCCAAGATCTCTACCTCTCCTTTGTCAGTAAAAGCATAAGTTAACACTTCCCTGTATCCATCTTTTATAAGTTTATCTTTAGCCAAGACTATCCTAGTCCAAGTCTCATCATCTTTTCTTTCAAAGTCTATCTTTGGAAGCTCGCCTTTCACTTTATCATAGCCATAAGCTCGCCCTATCTCCTCTACAAAGTCACAAGGCATAGTGAGGTCCAAACGCATTTCTGGTATGATCACTTCCCACCCATCTCGGGAATGGGTAAATTCATAATGATAATTATTAAGTATCTTTTTTATTTCTTCATCTTTTATATCTACTCCGAGCATCTTTACTATGTAAGATGAGGTGAAAGAAACTTTCCTAGCCTCTTGTTTATTTGGATATATATCTACAATTTCTTCAAAAGAAGCATTTGGACACATCTCTTTTACTAAAGCTGAGATTTCTTCCATAGCTTTATCGCAAAGAGTCATCGATAAATCATTCTCATACCTCTTTGAAGCATCAGTAAATACAGATAAACGACGAGCTGTCTTTCGGACAGAGACTGGATCAAAGTTCGCAACTTCTATGAGTATATCTGTCGTATCATCGGCAATACCTGAGAGAAGACCCCCTTTTACTCCAGCGATGGCTAGATTTTCTACCCCGTCGGTTATCATCATATCAGTCTCTTTCAAAATAACTTTCAATTTCTCAGAACCAACAAGCTCAAGTTTATCACCTTCTTTAGCATTTTTAACAACAATTTGTATTTCTTCTCCACCTGCCTGAGGGGGAGTGCCCATTAGGGCGAGGGGGTGGGAGACTTTTCTTAAATCAAAAGCATGTATAGGCTGACCTAAATCGAGCATTACGAAGTTGGTCGCGTCAACTATGTTATTGATGCTTCTCTGTCCCACACTTTCTAAAAATTTAACCATCCACTCTGGAGATGGGCCAACTTTTACCCCTTTTACAATTCTACCCATATAGCGACGGCAAGCTTTGGTTTCTATGGATATTTTTAAATTGGTTTTAATGAGCGACACAGAACTATCTTTCGGAAAACTTTCATTAACTTTTATTCCTAACAATCCTGCTATCTCAGTTGCTACTCCATAATGTGAAAGTAAATCATGAGCTCTGTCTGGTAAAATTTTCAAATCAAAAACAGTATCTCCATTTGGGACTTTCTCAAAACTTTCCAACTCACAAAGGTGAAATGTGATGAGGTCAGCAAGCTTCTCTTCACTTGGAATATCTGGTATATATGATTTTAGCCAATTGTATGAAATAAGCATAAATTAAAATTGATTAATTCTTAAATCTCCTTGATAAATTAAACGAACATCTGGAATTTTGTATTTCATCATTGTGAGTCTGTCTAATCCCACTCCAAAAGCAAAACCTTGATACTCTTCGCCATCAATTCCACAGTTTTTAAGAACATTAGGATGGACCATACCTGCTCCAAGAAGTTCAAACCATT
>CAITEG010000054.1 GCA_903891365.1 uncultured bacterium | reverse complement strand
CCAGAAGAAAAAGAAGATGACACTTTAAATGCTTTAATTTCTTTTAATATGAGAGCGTCTCAGCGACGAGTCCCTAAAAAACTAGAATACAACAACACCGTTAGATGCCTGGATTATAAAAGAATTAATAAAAACTAAGATTAGGAGCACCATGAGAAAATCAGAACTATCCAAATTAGAACGTATGGTTTATGATAATTATGAAAAAGCAGAAAAATAAACATAAAGGGAAGCTAGTCGTTATAGATGGTACAGATGGAAGTGGGAAGGCTACACAAGTGGCTTATCTAACTGAGAGACTCAAAAAAGATGGATATAAAATAAAAATTGTAGATTTTCCTGAATATTATAAAAATTTCTTTGGGAAGTTTATTGGGCATTGTCTTTCTGAACAGTATTATAATTTCCTCCATGTACATCCAAAGATTGCTTCAGTTCTTTATGCTGCTGACCGATGGGAGTCTAGTAAAGAATTAAGAGAATGGCTTGAAAAAGGATATGTTGTTATTGCCAATCGTTATGTGTCAGCAAATCAAATTCACCAAGGTGGAAAAATCAAAAGTGCAAAGAAAAGAGATGACTTTCTTAATTGGCTTGATGAGATGGAGTATGGAGTTTTTGGACTTCCAAGGCCGGATGTAACTTTGTATTTGAGTTTGCCTATAAATATAGTACTTAAATTACTAGATGAACGTAATAGTAGTAAAATGAAGAGAGCTTATCTAAAGAAGCACAAAGATGTACATGAGAGTGACACTGATCATCTTATAAATTCTCGCAAGAGTGCATTGAAACTTGTGAAAGAAATTCCAAATTTTATCCAAATAGAGTGTTCAGAGAAAGGAGAGATACTATCACGCGAACAAGTTCATGAGATGGTTTATAAAGAAGTTAAAAAAGTTTTAAAATAGAATGAATCTTAAAGTTAAAAAATTAAAAGAAAATGCAAAGCTGCCAACCCACGGTCATTCTGGAGATGCGGGGATTGATTTCTATGCGACTGAGGATGTTCTCTTTAAAGCCGGAGCTCAAGCTAGAGTACCGACTGGTATAGCCATAGAGATACCGGAAGGTTGCGGAGGCTTTATCTGGGATAAATCAAGTATTTCTTTTGGTCATGGCTTAAAAGTAATGGGGGGAGTTATAGATTCAGGTTATCGTGGGGAAATAGTGATGAGCCTTATAAATCTATCGAACCAGGACTTTGTCTTAAAAGAAGGTCATAAGGTTGCCCAGATGATTATACAAAAGTTTGAAAACTGTGATATTCTGGAGGTGGAGGAATTATCCAGTGGAACAGAGCGTGGAGAAGGTAGAGAAGGTAGCACTGGGCATAAATAAGATGAAAGAACAAATAGAAAAATTAATACATGAAGTTTTAAAGAATCTTGGGATAGAAGATGTGAGTTTTTCTATTGAACATCCGGAGGATTTTAAGAATGGAGATTATTCTACGAATGTAGCGATGGTCTGTGCTAAAGGTTTAAAAACTAATCCAAAAGAATTAGCGGAGAAAATTAAGACAGAACTAGAAAAGAATTTACCAAAAGAAATTTCAAAAGTAGAAGTTGCCGGTCCAGGATTTATAAACTTCTATTTATCTAGAGAATTTTTCACTGAGAGTGTTGCTGAGGTTTTAAATAAGAAAGAAGACTGGGGGAAGAATAGTTTGCTCGATGGCAAGAAGATTATGGTGGAGTATACAGATCCGAATCCATTCAAGCCTTTTCATATTGGTCACCTTATGACAAATGCGATAGGAGAGTCTGTCTCTAGAATAGTAGAAGCCTCTGGAGCAAAGACTGTTCGTGCGAATTATCAAGGTGACGTCGGTCCTCATGTAGCGAAAGCTATCTATGGGATTATAAAGACTGGACTACCTAGTGAGGATATGTCTGTAGCAGAGAAAGCTCAGTATATAGGTAAGTGCTACACAGAAGGTAGTAATCTTTATGATACCGATGAGAACATAAAGAAAGAAATAGAAGTTATAAATAAAAAAGTTTACGACAAGAGCGATGAAGAAGTGAATAAAATTTACGACTGGGGGAGAGACATCACTCTGGAAGCATTTGAAGAAATATATAAACTTCTTGGTACAAAGTTTAGTAGTGGATGTTACTTCTTTGAAAGTGTCATGGCTCCGATAGGAGAAAAGATTGTGAGAGAAAATATTCCTAATGTTTTTAGTGAGTCAGATGGGGCAATAGTTTTCCATGGAGAAGAGTACGACAAGAAGCTCCATACTCGCGTATTTATAAACTCTCAAGGACTTCCTACTTATGAGACGAAAGAGATCGGACTAACAGTTACAAAGTTTGAGAAAGAGAACCCAGATTTATCTATAGTAGTCACTGCTACTGAGCAAGCTGAGTATATGAAAGTCGTAGAGAAGGCTATTTCACTTATTCATGAAGATTATCAGAAGAGAATGAAGCACATAACTCACGGTATGATGCGTTTTGCTGACGGCAAGATGTCTTCAAGAAAAGGAAATGTGATAACAGGAGAATCTCTACTTCATGATTCTATGGATATGGTCATAGAAAAAATGAAGGAAAGAGAAATGGCAGAAGAAGAGAAAAAGAAAATTTCTGAAGTAGTTGGAGTCTCAGCTCTCAAGTATTCAATACTAAAGTCCTCACTTGGAAGTGACATCATCTATGATCCTTTGAAGTCTGTATCTTTCGAAGGGGATTCAGGTCCTTACTTGCAGTATACTGCTGTGCGCGCAAATTCCATTTTAAATAAAGCAAAAGATTTTAATACAGAGGATAAAAAAGATATACCAGAAGAAGTGACAGAGCTTGAGAAATATATCTATCAATTCCCCGAGATAGTAGAGCATTCATACGAGAAGCTCGAACCTCATCACATAGCTACGTACCTAACAGAGCTTGCAAGTAGCTTTAATACTTTCTATGGGAACACTCAAATATTAAAAGAAGAAAACAAGTTTGCAGAGTATCATTTAAATCTCATCAAAGCTTTTTATCAGACTATGAAAAATGGTCTCTGGCTTCTCGGTATCGAAATTCCAGAGAGAATGTAGTATTGCAAATTTTGGTTTTAGTGTTATTATTGGAATATATGCAGTGAAGAGGTTATCACCTCAGAGCATTGGGAAGAAATGTTTTGTAAGTCTGCCTTCGCACAAGGCTACTGCAAGACGAAGTAGAACCCTATAAATGAGAAGTAAATGAGGTGGTACCACGAGCTTGAAACTCGTCCTTATATAACAATCAATAGATTGCTATATGGGGACGAGTTTTTATTTTGTGTTTCGTAAAAATATTTTCGGACTCGTCAACAGATAAATTTCTACTGAAATTTTCCTCATTGCTCGACTCGTCAGTCTCCGCAGTGGCTCGCTCGAAAAATTTTTACTTCACTTTTATCAATTAAAATTATTACAAATAATAGAAGATATATGGAAAATCAAAAATCACAAAGTGCATTAAGAGAAGAAGCAGTTTTAAAATTCTGGAAAGAGAATGATATTTTCAAGAAGAGTCTCGAAAAGAATTCACCAAAAGGGGAGTATGTTTTCTATGAAGGTCCTCCGACTGCCAATGGCAAGCCAGGTATTCACCACCTTGAAGCTCGCGCTTTTAAAGATGTGATTCCACGTTATAAGACAATGAAGGGTTATCACGTTGCTCGTAAAGGTGGCTGGGATACTCATGGACTTCCAGTAGAACTTCAAGTAGAGAAGAAGCTCGGCCTTACTTCCAAGAAGATGATTGAAGAGTATGGCATAGCCAAGTTCAACCAAGAATGTAAAGAAAGTGTTTGGGAGTATACAGATCTTTGGGAGAAGTTTACCGATCGTATCGGCTACTGGGTAGACCAGAAGAATGCATACGTAACTTACAAGAATGATTATATAGAGTCTGTTTGGAATGTAATAAAAGAGACAGACAAGCAGGGACTTCTATATAAAGATTATAAAGTTGTGCCCTGGTGTCCTCGTTGTGGTACGACGCTCTCTTCACATGAGCTTGCTCAAGGTTATATAGACGTGAAAGATTTGTCTGTATATGCAAAATTTAAAGTTAAGGGGCAAGATAATACTTATATACTTGCATGGACGACAACTCCTTGGACACTTCCTGGCAACGTTGCCCTGGCAGTAGGAGAGAAGATAGACTATGTAAAAATTAAGAAGCCTGCCTCGACGCAAGGCGGGGATGATTCTGTATTTATTTTAGCTAAGGCCCGTTTGTCTGTGGTAGAAGGTGAGTATCAAGTAATAGAAGAAATGAAGGGTAAAGATTTAGTTGGTTTAGAGTATGAGCCTTTGTATCCATATCTTTCAAATACGATTTCAGATTTAGAAAAACAAAAACTTGATAAAGCTTTCAGAGTTTATCCTGCTTCATTTGTGACCACCGAGGATGGTACGGGTGTTGTGCATACTGCTGTGATGTACGGAGTGGACGACTTCGTATTAGGTAATGCTGTCGGTTTGCCGAAGCATCATATGGTAGGACTTGATGGAAAGTTTCTCGCAGGGACAGATTTCTTAGAAGGAAGATTTGTTCGTGATGAAGAAGTAGCAGTAGATATCATTAAAGACTTAGCTCACAGAGGATTTTTATTTAAAAAAGAAAAGTATGAGCACTCATACCCACATTG
>CAITEG010000053.1 GCA_903891365.1 uncultured bacterium | reverse complement strand
GGCAACGAAGTTGCCGGGGCTTTTGTATAGTCTTATTTAGCTATGTAAGGGAGTAATCCCATGAATCTGGCACGCTTGATAGCAACTGCTAACTTGCGTTGATTCTTGGAAGTGACATCACTACGACGGCGAGACTGCATACGAGCAGAAGGAGTAAGGAATCTACGTAGTAGTTCTGTGTCCTTGTAGTCGATATGCTTTATGTTGTTTGATGAAAAGTAATCTTGTTTCATAAATTAGGTTCTAGTGACTAGTTTATAGTGACTAGAATTTTATTAATTCTTTTAATTTTGTATTTAGATTTTTACTAATAACTAATCACTAGCTACTAATTACTAATCCTAGAACGGAATATCCTCAGCATTGATTTGTTCTTCTGGATATTCGATGGTATCTATCTCTTCTTCTTTTTTAGAAGCTACTGGTGCGGATGTACTTGGAGTATATGTTCCTCCTCCTGTATTCTTTGCTCCAAATTGGACAGTATCAGCGATTATTTCTGTGCGATACTTTTTTGTATTTGTAGCTGCATCATCCCAACTACGAGTTTCCATTCTTCCTTCTACAAGTATCTGACTTCCTTTCTTCATATAAGTAGCGACATTTTCTGCTGTCTTGCCCCATACTACGATATTATGATAATCAGTTTTCTCTTGTCTTGTGCCACTTGCATCCTTGTAAGTACGATTTGTAGCGATACTGAAAGTACAAACTTTGTTACCTGAAGCGATAGCCTTTAATTCTGGATCACGAGTTAAATTCCCTATGAGAATTGCTTTGTTTAGATACATAAATATTTAATAGTTTAGATTATTAATATTTCAATTATACCACAAGAGCTTCAATTTCTTTGTCTATCGTTTCTTCATTGATAGGTAGAGATTCTTCGGCCTTAGGAGTAGAACGGCGCTTGAAGCCATCCTTGTTACTATAAGGGCGCTTTGAAGACATAGTACTCTCACGAACAGTTTTGATCATAAGATAGCGAACAAGTTTCTCATTCTTATCTAACATATCTTTGATAACTTTCGCACTAGTTGTACTACACTCAAACTTTACCCAACCGAAATAACCATAAGAAAACTTTTGCTTCTTATTGGCGATAGAACGAGACATTTCGTATGCTAATTCTAACATCTTAGGATATTCATCAGAAATGAAGGTTGCCCCCATCTCTGTTAAACTATCCTTGAAAACTGTTACCTCACCTCCAAGATTTTCCTCAGGGATACTTGGAACCATGATATAACCAACTTCATATATAGAAGATTTAACATCTGTATCAACAGAGTCAGCATCAACTACAACTTCTTTTGTTTTTGCCATAAACATAAACGAAATTACTACTTTAAAATAGTAAAAACGCTTTTAATTATTACTTTTAATATCATCTCATTATGGACCTGTGTGTACCGACTTCAGGGTCGGGACAAATGAAATGTAGAGTTATACTAACAAATAAACGCCTAAATGTCAAAAAGACGCTTAGCATTTAAGACTATCTGAGAAGCCACTTCCTCTTCATTTAAACCCTTAATTTGAGCTATTTTTGCCACTATATCCTTTATATATATCGGCTCGTTTCGAGTGCCTCTATGGGGCACTGGAGCGACATAAGGGCTATCTGTATCGGCAAGTATCATATCTATCGGGGTAGCTTTGATTACAGCCTCATAGTCACAAATTTCTGGCTTGGGTTTATAGGTTATGGGACCTGCAAAAGATATATAGACACCTATCTCTAAAAATCTCTTCATATCTTCTACATTTCCAGCAAAGAAATGAGAGACACCTTTAATACCATCTATCGTAGAATACTTTTTTATCAACTCATAGACATCAAAGTAAGCGTTATGAGTTTTGTCTGTAGAGTGGTTGCGAACATGAAGCATAAGAGGCAAGCCTAATTCATTGGCAAGTTCTATCTGAGCAATAAAAGCTACTTTCTGCTTCTCTATACTATCTTCTGACAAATGATAATAGTCGAGACCACACTCACCTATACCTACCACCTTCCCTTCTCTTGCCAACTCTCTGTATTTTTCTTTATCAAAAATTTCTCCACGTGAAGTGAACTCTTTCCCATCATCTCCAAGCTCAGCTTCATCGTGATAAGAAGCCGTCGTATGTATCGGATGAAGCCCGATAGTCGCATAAACTCCTTCGCCGTATTCATGAGTCATCTCTACTGCCTTTTTTGAAGTATCATACTGTGTACCTATATTGATAAGCCAAGTATCATCATCAAGAGCACGGGAAACAACCATATCCCGATCTTCCTCATATGCTTTGAAATTCGTATGCGCATGGATATCTATATACTTAGGCATTATTCTTTTCTTAAAAATAATGGAACTTCTGGCTTTTTGTTTTGTTTGATTAGTTCTTGAATTCTTAAAGATGTCTCTGGGAGCATTGGCTCTATAGCAAGTGATGCTTTATATAAATGCAATAATAAATAATGAACATCTTTTTCGGCTTCTTCTTTATTTATTTTTATTTTCTTAAATGGCTCATTTTTTTGGATATAAGAATCTAAGCTACTCATACACTCCCAGATCCAATTCATAAATTTATTTATATCAAAATTCTCTAAATCCTCTTTTACCTCTTTATAATAATTAATATTTAATTCTT
>CAITEG010000052.1 GCA_903891365.1 uncultured bacterium | reverse complement strand
TGTCGTAATTGTCAGAATTGCTTTATGTGTTCAAACTTAAGAGGGAAAAGCTATTGCATAGAGAATATTCAATATACAAAAGATGAATATCTTCAAAGGATTAAATCTATTAATTTTGGTTCAAATAAAGAAATAGAATCGTTAAAAAAACAATTTGAAGAAATGCTCAAGAATAAAGCAATACACAGACTTAATTTTAATATTAAGGCATATAATTCTACTGGTAATAATCTCATAAATGTTAATAATTGCATAGATTGCAATACTATCTCTGACACAGAAGGAAGTTTTAGTTGTATTAGAGGAGCTAAGATTAATAACTCTTTAAATTGTGGAGGTTGTTGGTATGGAGAGTTAAATGGTAATTCTTGTGGTTGTTCAAATTCGTATATTATAAAATATTCATCTTGGTCTCAGTCAAGATATTCTGAATATTTAGATTTATGTATTGATTGTGAATATTGTTTTGGTTGTGTTGGTTTAAAAAAGAAGAAATATTGTATTTTAAATAAACAATATACAAAAGAAGACTACGAAAAGTTGAAAAGTGAAATCGTATCTAATATGAAGAAAAGTGATGAGTATGGTAAGTTTTTGCCTTACTCTATGAGTGCTGGGCCATTTAATTTTTCAACTAGTTATTTATATTTTCCAAATACAACAAAAGAAGAGATTTTAAGCCTTGGTGGCTATTGGCAAGATATTGATGAGAGTGGCATAGAAGGAGTATCGACAAATGAAGTGCCGGATTTTATAGATGAAGTGGATGAAAGTATTTGTGCTAAAGCCTTGATATGTCCAGAGACTGGATGGAGATTTAATATTTCAAAAGATGAATTAAGATTTTATAAGCAGTATAATATTCCACTTCCACGAAAGCATTTTGATATAAGGATAAAAGAGTTGCTCAAATATTCAACTGTTTTAGATACAACTCCTTATGAATGTTATTATTGTAAGAAAGATATAGATGCTTATTATCCAAAAGATTGGGGGTATAAGAATATCGCCTGTGAATCTTGTTACCAGCAGAATCTAAGTTAGTCTGTTTACAAATTTTTCTTTAGTGTTACTATTATAGTATATAGGTCGTAGTTTAATTTATCTATATATTATATGGTATTTATCTATACAACATGTGAAAATATGGAGGAAGCGAAGAAGCTCGGAGGTCTTATCATAGGGCAGAAGATAGCTGCTTGTGTGGACTTTTGGCCTATTTCTTCTTGTTATAATTGGGAAGGAAGTTCTCAGTGTGTAGAACAAGCTATGCTTTTAATCACGACATTTGAAGCCAAGCTTGATGCTGTCAACCAAATCATTTCAGAGAACCATACTTATAGTGTACCTCTTATAGCAGGAGTGGATGTCCGTCGAATTAATCATCCATACAAAGAGTGGATGATGAAAGAGATTTCCTAATTTCAAAATATGAATTCAAAGAAAATTTTAATTTTTGGAGTATTCGATGGTATTCACGAAGGGCATCTGTCTTTTATTGCTGAAGCAAAAAAATTAGGCGACCACCTTGTAGCTATTGTTGCTCGCGATTCCGTTGTAGAGAAATTGAAAGGGAAAATACCTTGTGAGACAGAAGTAGAAAGAATAGAAAATTTACTCAAAGTTCCAGAGATAGATTTAGTGTTATTGGGAGATGCCGAACTTGGCACATATAATGTGCTCAAAGAAGTACGTCCTGATATTATTTTTCTCGGTTATGATCAAAAAGATTTAGAAAAAGATTTAAATAAAAAAATAAAAAGCGGATATTTAGAAAAAATGGAAATAGTAGGAGGTACTCCACACAAAGAAGAGGAAATGCATTCATCAATAATTAAGAAAAAAAATAAATAGACAAAAATTTAGACCCGAAACAAAATTAATTGTTTCGGGTCTTGTTTTGAATCTGGGCAGCCTGGTTAAACGGTAATTGCCGTTGTTGCGGAGAAAACAGATGTCAACGGATGTTTAAGTAAATGACTCCTGTCATCCCTCATTAAAGTTGTTCCGGGTGTGTTCTGTGCAAGTTCCTGGTTTTTTAAAGAAGTGTTGTTTTTTACAGTACTAACGGTAAGCGTATTTGCTGTTAAAACAACGGAGCTACTGAAATCCTTTTTGATATCAGCCACCCCCAGGACTGCGTTTGGAGCTGTAGTTTGAATTGCCATCATAGTAGATGAAAACATCATTTGGGTCTTTACGACAAGAGCGGCGCCGGCGTTGCTGTTTGAACTTGCGTATACAAATACCGGTGGCGAATTCGTCATTGCCATAATGACCATTAGAAGAACGGTCATTAAGATTGCTCTCAAAAAATTCATAGTGCCTCCTCGTTTCATGGGCAAAAGATTTAAATGATTTGGTTTAACAAAAACACATAATTAACTCCATTCATTACGATGAACAGTAACTTATTTTTAATGGTATCAAATTTGAGTAGACTGTCAATGCTTTAGTATTTAAAAAAATAACAGGGTTGAAATTTCAACCCTGCTTTATATTTTTGTTTCTTTTCCAAATTTTCCACTTTTTGTACATTAGTGGAATCATAGTGATAGATGTTATGAAAATCTCACTAGTGGAGTATCCTCGCTCTTGCCAGCTCCATTCTCTGGCGGCATAAGTTGCGATAATACTAGCAATTAAAAACAACGTGTATCCTTTCAAATTGTATTTAACAATAGGATTCAAGAATGTTTTTACTGCCAGATAGATTCCAATGATGGATTCAGAAATAACGCCTAAGACTACAGTTTCGTAAGGACCCTTAATTATCCAAGTCACACCACAAATTCCAATCAGTATGATTAGTACTACTTCTAGCCAAGTCCAAGTATTTCTTTTCTTGTATAGAAGAATAATAAACATTAGAAAGGAACAAATAGCAGATCCAAATAAAATCTGGTAGCCACCGCCTCCAGTTTTTAGGCAAACGCGTATTGTGGCAAACATAAGAATTGTATCTAATAAAAAATACAGAAACCATGTTAATGACACCTGACTTGGGTCCTTTTTTGTCTTTAAAATTCCTTTAATAAGGAAACCGAATGATGCAATAGTCAGTCAGAAAATAGTCCATCCCCAGATGGACATCTCTAAGATAGTTTTCATGATATTGAGTTTTATAGGTTCTTTTATCTAAACGATAATCCTGATTGAAGATATTGTCAATATTTTATATTTGAAGTCTTTTATATTTTATTAAATCAAGGTATACTATAAGTAATATATGGAAAATGAAATTCCGCACAATCGAGATATTACTTACTTTGGTAAAACGAATTTTCGTAATAGTGATGAGATCTTTGGCATAAAGCGCAAGGATCGTCGCCAGCATATGTATGTCCTCGGTAAGTCAGGTACTGGTAAGTCTGTGCTCCTCTCTAATCTTATCGTTCAGAATATTCAGAATGGTGAGGGTGTTTGTGTTGTTGATCCGCACGGAGAGCTTGTGGAGGAAATTCTGCATCTCATTCCAGATCACAGAGCTAAAGACGTCATCTACTTCAATCCAGCTGATACAGACTTTCACATTGGATTCAATGTCATCCAGCTCGATGATCCAAAGTACAAGCACTTGGTGGCTTCAGGACTCATGGGTATCTTCACGAAGATTTGGGCAAATGCCTGGAGTTCTCGTATGGAGTACATTTTGAACAATGCTATCTTGGCTCTGCTCGATACTCCTGGGACGACTCTCCTCGGTATACCACGTCTTCTTGTTGACAAAGATTATCGTCAGATGATTATAGGGAACTTGAAGGACCCAGTCGTGAAAGCTTTCTGGGTACACGAGTACGAGCAGTGGCGTGAGCAGTTCAGAAATGAAGCTATTGCTCCGATTCAGAACAAGGTGGGGCAATTCCTCTCTACTTCCATCATTCGTAATGTTGTCGGTCAGCCAAAGTCCACTATCGATATCTTCAAAATAATGAATGAAGGGAAGATTTTCCTTGTGAACGTTTCAAAGGGGCGTATTGGTGAGGATAACTCTGCACTCTTAGGAGGTATGATTATTACCAAGATTCAGCTTGCTGCTATGGAGCGTGTCCGTATTCCAGAGGATGAACGTAAAGATTTTTACTTATATGTCGATGAATTCCAAAACTTTGCGACAGATTCATTTGCGAACATTCTTTCAGAAGCTCGTAAGTACCGCTTGAATCTTACCGTCGCTCACCAGTATACAGCTCAGCTTGAGAATAAAGATGGCTCGAAAGTTCGTGATGCTGTCTTCGGCAACGTCGGGACGATGATTATCTTCCGTGTGGGTGCCGATGATGCAGACTTTTTAGAAAAAGAATTTGAGCCAGAATTCATGGCTCAAGATTTAGTGAACTTACCGAACTATCACGTCTACCTCAAGCTTATGATTGACGGCGTCACTAGTCGTCCTTTCTCTGCTACGACACTTCCTCCAATGAAAGTTGACCCAACTTCAGGAGTTAAGGATAAGATTATAGAATCATCTCGCAAGCTTTATACTCGTTCAAGGAAAGAAGTTGAAGATGAAATTTCTAAATGGAGTGGAATGCTTCAAGTAGGTGAAGGTGAAGCCAAGTATAAAGCTGATTGCTCGAATTGTGGCAAATCCACGATGGTACCTTTTGAACCAAAGGAAGGCAGACCAGTTTACTGTAAAGAATGTATGTTCAAGATTAAGAGTGGAGAGTTAAAGCCTGAGCAAGGCTTTGTGGCTTCTCGTTCTTCTCGTCAGGAAGAGAGAGCTTCGACTGCACCACTTGCGGCTCTTGGCATAGAGTTCCAAGCCACAGATCCAAACTTCAGAGTTTCTAAGAATAGTGAACAAACAAAGTCTTCTTTCTCTATAAATAATGAGAATCATAATAATCACAACAATAATCATAATAACAATCACAATAACAACCACAATAATAATTTTGTAAAAACAGAGAGAAAGCATACTGGTCCTTCACCACTTCTAAAAGGTTTACTACAGAAGATTGGTGTAAATAATAAAGAAGAATTAGCTAAAAATAAAATAGAAGTAGAAGAAGTTAAGAAGGTAGCTCCTGCTCCTATGTCTTTGTCTTCTCTTAAAAAAGAGGATTCTAGCCCGATAAAGAGTACGAGTTATATTCCCCCTATTAAAGAAGCATCAGAAGAAAAGAAGTCTTCTCTTAAAGATTTACTTGCCAAGACTATGAATAATCATAATAATGAAGTTGAAAAACCTGCCTCCGCTCCAAGCTCCGGCGAGGCAAAGGAAGAGAAGAGTATTCCAGTTTCTCTAGTTCAAGCACCAGCACCAGAACCTAAAAAGGAACCAGAGATTATAAAATCTGCTCCAGAGGTAAAACTTGCTTCTGCACAAGGCTATAGCGAGGCAAAGCCAGATTCAAATTCTTGGCAACAACCAAAAGCTAAAAAGGAAGTTCCAGAGGACGTTTTAAGAAAGGTTTTAGAATAATTTATTTTTTAAATTTTTTATGACTAGATTAAATAAAAAACACTTAATTTTTATATCATTAGTGTTTTTTATTTTTACGCATAAGGTAGATGCTGGTGTAATCATAAACGAGGTAGAAATCAGCCCCACAGAAGAGCGTTTTGTCGAGCTTTATAATAATGGCAGTAGTAGCGTGGATCTGACTGATTGGTATATACAGAGAAAGACTGCGACGGGAAGTAGCTACAGTTCTCTCGTTTCCAAAACCTATTTTGAAGGCAAAAGTATTCTGCCGGATAGTTATTTTGTAATTTCAAAAGTAAACTTAGGAAATTCGGACATTGTATACGACAGTCTTACTTTGACGGATTCAAATAGTATACAGTTAAAGGATAGTAATGGAGATGTGGTAGATAAGCTTGGTTGGGGAAGTTCTAATGATTGTGGTGGTACATGTGCTCCGGCTCCAGTAGATGGGAAGAGTATAAGTAAAACTTCTGGAGGAAATTTTGTTGTTACGACAAGGTCTCCTGGATCCATTAATGCAGAAGCTGAAAATACTGACACTTCTAGTACTACAAATTCTACAAATGACAACGGTGGATCTTCTACTCAAACCTTTTCATCTTCGGGTTCTTCTTCTGTAAGTTCTTCTAAAACAATACCAGAAGTATATAAATTTGCCACCAAGATAATAGCCCCTAAGATAGTTACAGCGGGGATACCTTTTTCTTTTGATCAGCAGACTACAGGAACTAAAAAAGAAAAGATAACCTTGGGGAAGTTCACTTGGAATTTTGGAGATGGTATGCAGAAGCAGTCTACCACTTCTCCTTCTTTTGAATATACTTATAACTATCCTGGAGACTATGTGCTTTCTCTTTCTTATTTTACTTCTGCTTTAGAAGAAAAACCGATAGCAACAGATAGGCTTATCATGAAGGTTGTGGCTCCTGGAGTTATTATTAGTTCTGTGGGAGATTCTCTTGACCCTTATATAGAGATAGAGAATAAAGGAAGTTATGAAGTGGCTCTTTATAAATGGATTTTGAAAGGGAACATACACTCATTTGTATTACCAGAAGGTATGGTGATACTACCAAATAAGAAATTAAAACTTTCGCCGAAGATTACAGGTTTTGATGTAAATGATTTAAGTTATATAGAGATAGTTGACTCCTCTGGACAAATCTTTGCTACTTATCCAAAGACCAGTGTATCAGACTCTAATTATTCTTATACTGGAAGTGAAGAAGGGAATGTAGTGAAGAGCAGTGTCGTAAAGAATAAAGAAGTAAAAAAAGAACCTGAAGTTATAAATCTAAATGACTTAGGTGCGAGTGCCGCAGGTGCTGGAAGTGCCGCAGGTGCTGATAATAATTTAAATAATAAAATTTTGATTTATCTAGGACTTGCTGGAATAATATTAATAGGAATTATTAGTACATTTCTAATCCGTCGCAAAACAGACTATCCAGATTATGTAGAAAAGGGAATAAGTGCCAAAGATATGACGATAATAGAGTGAAATATGCTCCATACTGAATAGCTCTCTTCAAAATGCACACAATAAAATTCTGCTGAATTTTTTGCTCGTGCTCGGGCCGTCGCCCTGCGCAAGGCATTTTTCAGAGACTATTCAGTATTACGCATATTTTTATTTCTTTAAATATATTGCTATAATCAAAAAATATGAATAAACCTCAAAAGAAAGATACCTCTTGGAATAATGTAGCGAGCTGGTATGATGAGTTACTTAAAAATGATGATAGCTACCAAGCTAAAGTGGTATTACCGAATTTACTTCGGGTTCTTGATTTAAAGAAGGGAGAGGCTGTTTACGATCTTGCTTGTGGACAAGGATACTTTGCAGATGTTTTCGCTCATATGGGGGCAAATGTTGTCGCTTCTGATTTGTCTAAAAATCTTATAGAGACAGCAAAGAAAAATTCAAAACCTGCCTCGCCGAGTCAAGGAGGGGAAAAGATTAATTTTTATATCTCTCCAGCTCACAAAGCACAATTCTTGAAAGACAATACCATAGATACTATTGTAGTGGTTCTAGCAATACAAAATATTGAGAATGTTGGAGAAGTATTTACAGAATGCAAAAGAGTATTAAAAAAAGAGGGCAGAATAGTCTTGGTTCTTAACCATCCAGCATTTAGAGTTCCACAAGGCAGTGACTGGTATTTTGCAGATGGAGTACAGTCCAGAATAGTTAGTCAGTATCTTTCTCCTTCAAAGATTTATATAGATATGACTCCGGGGGAGAAGAATCCAAAGAAAAAGATAAAGACTATATCTTTCCATCGCTCACTTCAGGATTATGTGAAATTATTTTCAAAGAGTGGATTTGCTATTACACGCCTCGAAGAGTGGATTTCTCATAAACAAAGTCAAAATGGACCTCGCCAGCTGGCAGAAGACAAAGCTCGCAAAGAGATACCAATGTTTATGTGTTTAGAAATTAAAAATATAAAATAATATGAAAAAAAATTTACCAAATGAAATAGTTGATTGGAGTGGAGTTGTATTGATACTTGTGGCCTATGGATTGATGAGTTTTGGAGTCATGTCCTCTCATAGTCTAGTTTACCAGGGTATAAATTTAGTAGGAGCACTTGCTATAGCTTTTACTTCAATAAAAAAGAAAGATTATGAGCCAGGAGTATTGAATATTACTTGGGCTGTAATTGCATTGATTTCGATTGTTAGTATATTAAAATAAAAATAATTAAAAATTGCACAGGTCTTACTGTGCAATTTTTAATTTGTATTTATTTCAATATTTTTATGTCTGCTCCTATACCATTTAGTCTTTCTGCTATCTCTTCGTATCCACGATTGATCATATAGACGTTGCGGAGGATTGAAGTCCCATTTGCTCCAAGCATTCCTATGAGGATTATCATCGCTGGGCGGAGGGCAGGAGGACAGACGACCTGAGAAGGCTTGAGTGGTGTACCTCCTTGAATGTAAACTCTGTGTGGGTCAGCGAGGGTGATGCTTGCTCCAAGGCGGTTTAATTCTGTGAAGTATATAGCACGGTTCTCGTAGAGCCAGTCATGGATCATTGTCTGACCTTTTGCTTTAATAGCAATTGGTACAAAGAAAGGAAGGTTATCCATATTTATTCCTGGGTAAGGGTTAGCGTGTATCTTGTCTTCAAGTGCTTTTAATTTAGAAGGGAAGATGTGTAAATCTACGAGGTTCGTTCTTCCATTATAAGATTTATAGCTTTTGGAAGTTTTATATTTGAGTCCCATTCTATTTAATTTTTCAAGTTCAAGGGAAAGGAAGTCTATAGGACAGCGAGTTATCTTAAGTTCTGAGTCGGTTGTGATAGCCGCAGAGATGAACATCATAGACTCGATAGGGTCTTCACTGTTTGTATATTCTATCTCCATATTTATGTCCTTCACTCCGTGAACAACGAGAGTTGAAGTCCCGATGCCATCTATCTTTACTCCAAGCTTCTCTAAAAAGAAACAAATTTCTTGGACCATGTAGTTCGCACTAGCGAACCGGATAGTAGTTGCCCCGTTTACTTTAGAGACAGCCGTAAGGATATTCTCGCAAGCTGTATCTCCAGCTTCATACATTACAATGTTTGCGGGCTTGAGCTTCTTGCTCTCGATCTTGTATTCGTTATTTGTTGTTTTAATTTTGACGCCAATATCTTCTAGTGCGTAAGTATGGGCAGAGATTGTACGCTTGCCAAGCTTGCATCCAGAAGCGTGGGGAATAGAGAAAGAAGGCAAAAGGTGTATAAGCGGACCGATAAGCATTATGACAGAGCGAGTTTTGATAGCGGATTCTATATTTATCTTATCTAAACTGAATTTAGTAGGAGGAGTTATAAGAACAGAATTATTATCAATCCATTTTACTGAGACGCCAATACTTTCAAGTATTTCTATGACTCTATAGACTTCTTCTATACGAGCGATACCGTGAAGAGTGGTCTTGCCACGATTGAGTAGGGAAGCACAGAGAAGCCCAACGGCTCCATTCTTTGAGAAGTTCGTATTGATAGTACCGTGGAGCTTCTTGCCTCCTGTTATCTGAAAGTCTATCGAGTTGTTGATAGAAACTATCTGGTGGCCAAGTACCTCACTTATCTTTCCTAAGATTTCAGTACTAAAGTTTTGCTCACCTTTCTCCATACGAGCGACAGCGGACTGCGAAGTCTCTAAAGCTTTGGCGAAAGCATCCTGAGTCATACCTCGACGTTCACGGAGTTCCTTTATAAATATTCCTATTTTTTGTAATTCTGTTTCTTTTTTCATATTTACTATTTTATCTCATATATGATATAATTGCAATATGTTAAATATAGAGGAGTATGTGGATATCAAGCAGTTTTCTAGCCTTAAAGTAGGTGGGCAATTCCGTTATTTTAGTATTATTTCTAAAAAAGAAGATTTTCCATCGCTTTACGCTATAGCGGAGGATGATGGAAAGTATAAAGGTGTTCCTATTTTTGTATTGGGTGGTGGTTCAAATGTTGTTTTTTCTGATGAGGTTATAAATGTCTTGGCTGTAAAGATTGAAATCAAAGGTTTCGATATTGTTAGAGAGAGTGATGACTATACAGATATCAAAGTAGGAGCTGGAGAAGTTTGGGATGAAGTTGTTTCTCGAACGGTAGATATGGGTTTGTCAGGATTTGAATCGTTATCTGGTATACCAGGCACAGTTGGAGCAAGTCCAGTTCAGAATATTGGAGCTTATGGGTCTGAAGTGAAAGATATGATACAGGAAGTAGAAGTTTATGAAATAGAAACAGGAAAGATATTTAATATCTTAAACAAGGACTGTAAATTTGAATATAGAGATAGCATCTTTAAAAATGAAGCTAAAGGGAAATATATAATAATTTCTGTAGTCTATAGATTAAATAAAATTATTTCTCCATCCACAGCTTTGTCATACCCAGGAGTTATGAAATTTCTCGAAGAGAAAGGCATACAGAATCCTAATTTGAAGCAGATACGTGGAGCGGTTATTGATATTAGAAAGAGTAAGCTTCCAAATCCAAAAGAAAAGCCTAACGTCGGTTCATTCTTTAAGAACCCGATAGTTCTAAACGAAGTGGCTTATAAAATTCTAGAAGAATTTCCAAATGCAAAATTCTTTAGTTTGAAAGATGATCTTACCAAGATTCCTGCTGGCTGGCTTATAGAGAATGCAGGACTCAAAGGTGTCTCTTTGGGACATGTTTCTGTATACGATAAGAATGCTTTAGTCTTGGTTAATGATGGAGATGCTACAAGTGAAGATATAATAAAAGCCAGGAATGAAATAGTAAGAATAGTGAAAGATAAATTCGGTATAACTCTTGAACAAGAGCCCGAGATTCTATAATTGATTTTATATAGAATTCTAGTATACTAATTTTATTGCCGGGGTGG
>CAITEG010000051.1 GCA_903891365.1 uncultured bacterium | reverse complement strand
AATTTCTTTTCAATATGATAAATTCGGGCTATCAACTTCAAAGCATGCGAAGCAGTTTTTGACTTTTTATCGGACTTGAGAGCGTCAAAGAATTTACGTCTGATATGAGCAAGGCATCCCACATGAGTAAGAGCATATTCTGTAACCGCTTTCGAATAACCTTCGTAGCCGTCAGTCTGAAGAAATCCATTGAAGCCTTTGAGGAGATTAACCGGGACAGAGGAATTTCTTGTTGGTGAATAATGGAAGAGTGTGAGTTTTCTTTTCACATCTCCGCCGCGCATAACCCACATGAAAGATTTTGTTTCAGCGGCTCGACCTTCTTCATGCATAACCTGAACAGTGGTTTCATCCATCTGGATAACTTTGCTCTCTTTTATATAATCAAGCATAGCGAGATAAAGAGCTTCACATTTTTCTGCCGCAAGCATTGACCAGTTACAGAGAGTCGCTCTTGATATCTCTGTTTCTATTGCGTCAAATTTTTTTGAAAGTCTGTAGAATGGCAATGCGTAATTATATTTCATATCAATCACATAAGCTAGTAATCCCGGCGAAACGAAACTATATGGTATGATTCTTTTTGGTTTCTCAGCTTTGATTATTTCTTTGTCACCAGAATGAAGAAACTCATCACATGAACATGGGCCATATTTTTTCGCGATATGGACTACTTTTTTAATCTGCATCGGTATGATGTCAAGTTCTTCCGTGCGTTCTTCCCCGATTACAGGATGCGTTTTACCGCAGTATTTGCACTCTCTTTCTGATTCGCTCAGCTCATATACATGTTCTTCGATTGGAAGAAAGTCCGGCAATTTGCGTTTGCCTCCGGATTTCCGGGTGTGTTCTTTGATCGTAATATTTTCTTCTTTTTCAAAGGGAATCTCTTTTTTGTCTTCATCTGTAAAAGTTTCACATTCGTTGAACAGTCCAAGCTGTCCCGCCTGCTCCTGGCTTACTTTCTCTTTAGTCGGAGAAAAATATTTTGCAAGCGCGGCTTTATATTTCTGATTAAGAATTTGAATTTCTTCCTGAGCTGATTCATATTTATTCTTGAGTTCTGAATAATTATTTCGAATGGTCTCGTAGTTATTCTGAAGAGAGAAAATAATATCTTTCAATTCATTAATGTTATCAGGAAGTATGTTTTTTTCTTTGCTCATACTTACCTGATAACAAAACCTGAAAAAAATTAATACTACTTTTTTATGTGACATGAGAAAAATTTAATTTTTTGTGAGCGTTGAAGAAATCTATTCCCTTCAACAACATTTTGAGTTCATCATACTTTATTGTATCCGATTCATACTCCGTCGATGGCCATGGGAATCGTCCTTTCTCAAGACGCTTAAGCCAGAGACAGAATCCGTTCCTGTCCCAGTACAATATTTTTAAATGAGTTTTCGCATTATTGCAGAAAAGAAATAATTTCTTTGAAAACACATCATCGGAAATCTCGGTCTCGGATATAGATGCGAGACTGTTTATCTGCTTTCTCATGTCTGTCGCACCGGGTTTGATATAAATAATGAATTCAGAAAAATCTTCAATCATTTAAAACCTCCGATGCGTTGAATATCTTCCTCAGAAATTCTTCTGAAATATTCTCATCAAATTCTATTCTTATTTTCCCGGTAAGTGTTAATACAATTTTTGTAACAGCGGGTTCTTCTTTTATGCAAGTGTTGATCCTGATAAATTTGGCTTCTGATT
>CAITEG010000050.1 GCA_903891365.1 uncultured bacterium | reverse complement strand
TAATTGAGGATACTGAGTCCAGGAAACAATAAAGCTATTTAGAATAACAGAAGGATCATTCAGTCGCTTTTCCACATCTTTAATTGTCTTGTGAAATTTTACCTTACTGCTGGCTGGTCCTTCATATAAAAGACCATGAGGCTCTATAAATGTTACATATTGTTTGCCAGCTACTAGCATCCAGTAAAGTGAGCCCTTTTGATTGGACAGTTTTTAGTATTTTATATGTGTAAAACTTCCATAGTTTAATTCAAAGAAAGAAGTCAGATTTTGAACGGTGTCATTGCTGACTTCCTTCTCTGAGTATTGGGTTGTTTTTATTATATTGTCTTTCATAAATTATGCCACTTAGGGCTAGAGAGATGCCGCCTGTTTTTCATTTTCACAATAGACTTCATCTGGCGTTTGGTATTCCAAAGACTGATGAAATCGTTCCGTGTTATAGAATTGGATATATCTTCTTATTCCTTCTTTGAGTTCTTTCACAGTACCGTAATCATTGATAAAAATGTTCTCGTATTTCAGACTTCTCCAAAAGCGTTCAATGTAAACATTATCCAAAGCTCTGCCTTTGGAATCCATGCTAATCTTGATACCATGCCCTTTAAGAATATCTGTAAAAATGGGACTTGTATACTGACTTCCCTGATCCGAGTTAAATATTCCAGGCAATCCGAAATTGCAGACTGCATCTTTCAAAACTTCAGAGCATATGGCTGCTTCCATAGTATTTGAAAATTTCCAGCTCAATATCTTCCGGCTATAAAGGTCAATTATTGCCGAGAGATACATAAACGAGCCTTTATGCTTTATGTATGTAATATCAGACGCCCACACTTGATTAGGATATTCTATCTTGAAGTCTTTGAGCAAATAAGGATACTTCTTGTGTGCATTGTTTCCAATGCTCAATTTAGGCTCAGGATATATTGTTTTAACTCCAAGTTCTCTCATTGCGTTTCTGGCTTCCTTGATAGTGCTTATAATTCCAATCTTATTTAGTTGGCAGTTCATTCTGCGATATCCGTAGAATGGATACTTTAAGTTGATTTGCTCTACAGCTTTCAAATAATCTAAATTTTTCTTATCTTTATACTGTTCAACAGGACTGTAATAATAGTTTGAACGAGGAAGTCCCAGCAAATCGCATTGCCTCCTAACAGATAAATCACCGCTATTTTTTTCTACCATGTCTCTGCTTATCCGAACAACTGTTTGTACTTTTTTTTTAGAAATTCATTCTCCATCTTGAGCTGACCAATCTCTTTGAGAAGATCATCTCTGGTGATTTCTTCCTCTTCTTTTTTAGACTTTGACTTCCTGGTAAAAGCGTCCTGAACACTCTCGACTGCAGTCTTTTTCCAGTTAACGATACAGTTTGAATGAACTCCATATTTGCCGGATAACACCGCTAGGGTCTCTTCTTCTTTGATTGCCTCAATTGCTACCTTGGCTTTGAATCCAGCTTCGTGACTCCTCTTCATGTTCTTGTCCTCCTGATTTTTGTCGTTTTTTTTGATTATATCAGGAAGTTTTTACACTTATCTCTCCTGTCCAGTTTTTAGGGCTCATTATAAACAATGACCATGACCTATGACTTTTATGACAGAGTGGTCGCTATGACCGATTATGCCGGAAATACAACCACATATGCGTATGACGCCACAGTCCCTAGCAATATAATGGCAGTAGTAAATAATTTAGGAAGTGCCACATATAGTTATTATACCAGAAAAGATAACCTTATGTTTGGAGATGGCCAC
>CAITEG010000049.1 GCA_903891365.1 uncultured bacterium | reverse complement strand
TTTTATTTTATTAATTAATAATTCTCACTTATTTTTAGTATACCAGAATAAAAAAATATGCAAATATTGACATGGAAAACACACAAGTCAATCAAAAGACTCCGAAGTCAATGTGCGGGATACGGGAATCGAACCCATGCCTCAACCTTGGGAAGGTCGCGTCCTACCACTAAACCAATCCCGCATTTACTACTTTATTCATACTACTTTCTACTAAATACACTCTTTATCCATCCCCAAAAACTATGATCCTTAGTAGATTCTTCCTCTGCTACCATATTACCCCTATCTTCTTCAACTATGGTCACCATCTTCTCTCCTTCTTTGGCAACTTGATACTTTTCTCTAATAGTTTCTTCTATCCCCTGGTCTGTCTTTAATTTATTTATATCACTTGTAATACTCTTTTCTCTGGCACGTAGAGTATCTATCTGAGCCAGAATAAGATCCTTCTTTTTAGAAGTCTCTCTTTCTTTACCGATTAGACCTATCATATTATAAGCAAATAATACCAAAAGGCAAAAAAGAACAAAAAGAATGATCGGTGAGTGCCAAAAGTTATATGTATTTTTTCTATTGAAATCAGCCATATTTAATGCTATTATTATAGCATGATTTTCGGTCAAAAAAATAAAAAAAGAATAGAAAGAACTTTTGCAGTTATTTCAATCCTAGTCATAGTTAGTATGATATTGCTCTATATACCTGTTTTATTTAGATAATTACTTATCATTACTACTACGCATCATCTTTAGGAACACCTCGTGAGAGATGTTTATTTTTGCATTAGACTGCATCCTCTTCTTGCCCCTTTTCTGCTTTTCTAGAAGCTTTTTCTTACGACTGACGTCTCCTCCTCCTACTACTTTACTTCCATGCATAAGCACGTCCTTACGGAAAGCAGACACTCCCTCAGAAGAGATGATGCGTCCTAAAGCCTTGGCTTGTATTTTAAAAGCAAACTGTTGTCTAGGAATTATGTTGTGAAGTTTCTCTACCTGACTCTTAGCTTCATCTTCTACTCTTCTTCTAGAAACTACACGAGAGAAAGCCGGCATTATTTCATTCGCAACTATAATATCCATACGGACAACGTCAGCCTCTTTGTATTCTCCTATCTCATAAGAGATAGAAGCATAACCAGAAGTGATACTTTTCATATCATCAAAGAAATTTCTCATGAGCTCACGAAGTGGCATCTCTAAGTCAATCGTTGATCTATTATCACCGAAGTTATCAGTTGATTTTATAATTCCTTCATGATCATAGAGGAATGGCATTAGAGAACTAGTGTAGATAGAAGGGGTGATTATCTTTACGTTCACCCATGGTTCAAGAACTTTTATGACATTTCCATCGTCTGGGAAAAGATGTGGCGAGTAGATGGTTTCCTCTTTACCATTACGAACTGTGACTTTATATGTGATGGATGGCATTGTGACGATAAGCTCCAAAGCGAACTCTCTATTGAGTCTCTCGGCAATAATTTCAAGGTGGAGCATACCAAGAAAACCACAGCGGAATCCTCTTCCAAGCGAGCCAGAAGATTCTTCTTCATAAGAGAAGGATGAGTCAGAAAGACGAAGACGGCCTAAAGCTTGCTTCAAATTTGGAAAATCGTCCTGACTTTCAGGATAAACGGAAGCCCAGACTACAGGTTTTGGATTCATATATCCAGGGAGGGCTGCGGCTGGCTTCTTCACATAAGTGATAGTATCTCCAACAGAAGCAATACCTGGCTTTTTAATTCCTGTGACTATATATCCTATCTCACCTGTTGCAATTTTTTCTTTTGGCTCTTCTTCTGGTGAAAATGTTCCAACCTCAAGAGGGATGAATTTCTCTGAAGAGACAGCGAAGAGAAGAGGTTCCCCTTTTTTAAATTCTCCTTCAACAACACGCACATAAACTATAACTCCTCTATGATTGTCATATTTAAAATCAAAAACGAGGGCTTGAGCACCATCGGTCTTTACTACGTCAAAAGTTGAGTGACGTGGTGATGGAATTCTCTTTATCAATTCTTCAAGTAAATCCTTCACCCCAAAACCTGTCTTACCTGATACTAGAAGAATAGAATCTGGATCAATATCAAGAAGAACTGCCACCTCCATTCTGACTTCATCTACCATTGCTAGTGGAGAATCCACCTTAGAAAGAACAGGTATAATAACGAGCCCAGAATCGCGAGCCATCTGCAATGTCGTAAGAGTTTGAGCTTGAATACCCTGAGTCGCATCTATAAGCAATATTGAGCCTTCTACCGCCTTTAAAGCACGAGAAACTTCATAGGAGAAGTCTATATGTCCTGGGGTATCTATCAAGTTGAGAACATACTTCTCGTTATTCAAAGTATATTCCATCCTGACTGGCTGCATTTTAATAGTTATACCGCGTTCTCTTTCAAGCTCCATAGAGTCTAGAACTTGGTCTTTCATTTTACGTTTTTCTATTGTCCCAGTAACTTCTAGCATTCTATCCGCCAAAGTACTCTTGCCGTGATCTATATGGGCTATAATCGAAAAATTTCTGATATATTTTATATCCATAGCCTTATACTAGCAAAAAAAGCTTTAAAATGAAAGGATTAAAGTTCTCCTTGTTCTGGAGCAATAATGTTTTTATTTGAGAATTTATGACTGAGGGTCTTCCAGATATCTAGTAGCTCTTTATTCTTAAACAAGAGCAAGACAAGAACTCCAAAGAAAATACCGATGAATCCAGAGAAGAGACCTTGCAAGAAAATACCCAAAAAAGTATTTAAATTAAAAATATTGCTAAAAAAGTTAAGTGAAATATAACTAAAGAGCCCCATAGTAACTGCTCCGAACAAACTTTCGATAAAAGTTTTATAAAGTCTAGACTCCCCTTTCTTTAAGAAATCTCTCTTGAAAAGAATCCAAATCAAGAAGAAATTTATGAGCGAACCCATCGTATAAGCTACAGGCAAAGCAAGCATTATCGTCCCTGGGACATCCTTCACACGCAAGATTGACTCTAATATATTTAAAATATGTGGTGATGATTTGAAAAGATGCAAAAAAGTGTAAGTAAAGATAATTACAGTAAAAGAAGAGAACATATTCACAATAAGAGGGGTCTTTGTCCTAGCAGCAGCATAATAACCACGAACAAAAAGAAGAACTAAACTTTGTGTTACGAGAGAGATTATAAAGAGTGCACTAGCTGCAGCTGTAAGTCTAGTATCTGCCCATGAGAAAGTTCCTGAACCTAAGATAACACGGACAATCTGAGCACGAAGAACTATGATAAGGGCAATCACAGGGAGAGACCAGAAAATTATTTGCTTGGCTGCTCCTATAATATGTTCAACGAATTTATCCATCTCTTTCAAAGAGAAAGATCTAGCAAGAACTGGAAAAGCGGCTACAGAATAAGAGATGCCGATAATACCGACTGGGACAGACTGTAAATTAAAAGAGAAAGTAAAGAGTGATATTGACCCAGCCTTTAGAGTTGAAGCCATAGCTATAATAACAAGCAAAGCCAAGCTATTACAAGAAAGAGCCAATGTCCTAGGTAAGGACAACTTCATAACATTCCAAATCTCTTTCCAGTTTATCTTTGGAATAAATTTAGGGAAAAGTTTATGATCCACAACTATCGGGACTTGTATAAGTAAGTGCAATATTGCTCCAATGATTACACCCAAGGCAAGCCCGTATACTCCAAAGATAGGATAAAGGAATATTATTCCTGTTAGAATTCCTACATTATAAAAAATAGGAGACAAAGAGAAAATAAAGAAATTCCTAAATAGTTGAGTGACTGAACCTATCAAATTTGATAAACCTATAAATATAGGAGAGAGAAGCATTATCCTACTAGTGAGAACAAGAGAAGCCAATTCAGTATTGTTAAAACCTGGAGCGATATAGTGTGCAATATATGGCATTAAAATAGCTACAAGAAAACTTATCACCATCATAAAAAGCATGTAGGCACTAAAAACATTATTCAAGAATTCACGAGCTTTTGTCTTATCATCACCTTGCTTCATCCTATCTATAAGAAATGGCAAAAGAACGGTAATAGAAGCAAGTGAAGCTATAGATATATAAAGAAAATCAGGGACTCTAAAAGCAGCATAATATATATCAAGAACTCTCCCTGGGCCTATGGCGCTAGCGAGCATTCTGTCTCTTATTAAACCGAGAAGTTGAGAGACAAAAGCGAAACCGCCAAGTAACAAGGCGGCTTCGTTTATCCCATTAAATTCTTTATTTAAGAATGTAAGAATCTTTTTAGGCATTCGTCCTAAATATTATTGAGTTTTAACTGGTAGCTTAGTAGCTGGTGTTTTAACAGGAGTTGTTGTTGCTTTCTTATCTGTTGTAGAAGGAGTAGTTGGAGTGACAACAGGAGCTGCAACAGCAGAATCTGGGAATTTAGACAATGAGTCAATAGCTTTCTTAACATCTTCATTATCTGGAAGAACTTTATTCAATATATTGTATTGAATCAAAGCATCTCCTGTACGTCCATTCTTCTGATAAGCTTGCCCCAAGAAGTAGCGAGCATTTAGATAAGAATTATCAAGTATAACTGCTTCTTCCAGAGCACTGATAGCATTAGCATAGTCAGCATTGTTGTAACGTAGTAATCCAAGACGGAAGAATATTGTCGCATCATTTGGACTTAATTGTGCTGCTTTTTCTACTTGCTTTATAGCTGCATCTGTATTACCTTCATTTGTCTCAATCTGAGCCAAGAGGAACAATGCATCTGTGTAGTTGAGCTTAAGATCAAGAGCTTGCTGGATGAACTTTCTTGCCTCATCATTATTCTTCTTAACGACATCAAGCTGAGCTTTCGCTAGGATGATAGATGGATTATTTGGAGAAAGAGTCTGAGCCTTTGAGTAAGAAGCCATAGAACTCTCATAACTATTGTCTACTCCAAGAGGAACGAGAGAAGCGTAAACATTTCCTAAGTTAACATAGTTAAGATACTGCTTAGGATTTTGACTTACAGCAAGCGTTGCAGAATTCTGAGCAAAGTTTATCAATTGCTGAAGAGTAGACTTGAGTGTATCTTGAGATACTTTTGGATCATTGACCAGTGCTCCTATCTCAGCTATATAAACTTGAGAAAGTGTACGATAATAAATATCATTCTTATCTAGTGAAATAGCATTTGTAAGCATCTTCTCTGACTTCACAAGGGAAGGCATAGTGCTGTCTGTCTTTAACCCTTTAGAGAAGTAAATAACAGAAGTGAACTTTTCTACATATAAGTAAGTAACAGAAAGTGTCACAATCATGAAAACCATAAGAACAAGAATTGCAAAGAAACTATTTCTAGGATCATTTAGGAAAGAGTAGTGCTTTACCTCTACAACTCCTCTATAAACCAATATACCAATCAGGATTCCACTTGAGACGAAGGCTAACATCAGCATCAAGATATTTGGTGTATAGACGACGAATGTAATCCAAGAATACAAAGACACCATAAATGTTGTCAGTATAAAGTAGTTTGAAAGTGGGTCTTTTAATGCAACGCGCAAAGATTGAATTCCTCTTGTCATCAGGACAGCAAAGAAGATGATCCAAGCTAACAATCCTAAAATTCCAGTTGTAACTATAAATGTACTAAGAGTACTGTATCCTTCACTGAAATCTGCATTCCAGAAAATAGTCTGAGCGATATCCTTTGGCTGCCATAATGACCAATCTATAACGAAAGTATTTGGACCTGTACCAAAAGCAGGATTGTGTTTAATAGATTTCCAAGCTATCTGAGAAGTTGTAACAATAGAAGGACGAACTTCTGGACTTGAAAGACTGACATATTTTGCTACCAATCCACCAACAGAATTACTACCCAGTAAAAATACAAGAGAAACAAAAACTACAATAAGAGCAGCAAATGGGAATCTCTTCTTGTCGCCTCCTCCGTGAACAACTTTTATACCAGCATGTTGTAGTGAGACACTATAGACAAAAATAACGATAGAGAAAATTCCTACCAAAAGCCAGACTAGAGGGATATTTGTAATTATAAGGAAGAAGAGCCCTGTAACAAGTAGGAAATATTGAGTGAAAAGGAAGAAACCTTTTGACTTTAAAAATTCGAGAGTAAATATGGACAATAGAATAATAAGGCCAAAGAATAAAGCGAAATTATTCCAACTTCCTATTAAGTTTCCAGAAGAGACTCCCTGCAGAAGTCCTGGTAAGAATCTTCCAAAACCTACAAAAAGGTTTAGAAGCTCAAAAACTGAAAGGATGAGAGCTCCTAAAAATAGAGCCTTAAAGAAGTACCATAAACGTTCTTCTGTCTGGAAGTAGATAGAAGAAAGAAAAAAGATAACATAAAGAATCAACATTGATCCAAATGTACCCATTTCGAAACCACTACCAAACAACGAAACATACAAAGATGAAGAGAAGAAAGACGCAATTAAGAAAACCAGTGGAATGATTCCTGCGAACAAGATTAATCTATCTTTAGGGAAAGTAAACTTTCCTTCTCCCAGTCTTGCGATAAGCCAAAAGAAAACAGAAAGGGTCGTTCCTACTGAAAGGAGGAATCCTTTACTTGCTTCAAGAGTTACTGGAACATAAGGGATAAAGAAAAACAAAGACAAAAATATTGTACCTAATAATGTAACGAACGATAACTTATTAAAAAATTCTATTCTTTTTGATTCCATATTTTTTTATAATGATTACTAATAAATGTATTATACTCAATAAAACTAAATAAGACTAGACTACGATATTCACAATTCGGCCCTTTACATAAATGATTCTTTTAACTGATTTATTCTCTAGCCAAAAGATGACTTTCTGGTCATTTAAGGCTAATTCTTTAACCTTTTCTTCTGGCATTTCCTTATCTATTAAAATTTCGGCCCTTACTTTACCATTCACTTGGACTCCTATGGTGACAGTCTCATCGACAATCTTTTCTTTGTCCCACTTGGGCCAAGAACTTTTATGTATCGACTTCTTCTCTCCAAGTTCTTGCCAGATTTCTTCTGTAATATGTGGCGCAAATGGAGCCAATATTTGAAGGAACATCTTAAAATCTTTTTCTCCTATATCTGTAGCTTTTTCCATTTCGTTCACAAGAATCATCATGGAGGAGATAGCAGTATTCAAAGCGAAATCTTCTATATCTTCTGTAACTTTTTTTATTGTTTTGTGAAGAACTTTTTCGAGAGCCTCATTACTTTTTACTTTCTTAACTTTATCTTTCAGTCTGTCTACTTTATCTATGAATCGTCTTGAACCAATAATACTTTCTGTAGACCAAGGTAAACTTTGCTCAAATGGACCCATAAACATTTCGTAGACACGAAGAGTGTCGGCTCCATAGTTGCTAACAATATCATCTGGATTAATGACATTGTTCCACCTCTTACTCATCTTGCGTCCATCAGTAGCGAGTATCATACCCTGATTCTTAAGCTTCTTAAAAGGTTCTTTTGTTTTAATATAACCCATGTCATAAAGGAAATTGTTCCAGAAACGTGAATAAAGTAAGTGCCCCGTCGCATGCTCTTGGCCTCCTACATAGACATCGATTTCATTCCAGTAATCTGTAGCTTTTTTAGAAGCAAAAAACTTTCCATTTGTAGGATCCATATAACGCAAGAAATACCAAGAACTTCCTGCCCATCCTGGCATAGTATTTGTCTCATAGCCTTCTTTCACCCATGATTTAACTCCTGCAAGTGGTGACTCGCCTGTACCTGTCGCTTCATATGATTTTACTGTTGGTAATTCAAGGGGAAGATCCTTTAACTTAAGATCAGTAATAATACCCTCCTTGTCATGTTTAAGTGGTATGGGCTCTCCCCAGTATCTCTGCCGAGCAAATATCGCGTCTCGCATTTTATATTTTGTGACAATCTTTCCTCCAACTTTATCTGTAATCTCTTTTGCATCAACGAGAGGTTTATCTATGATAGGCAAACCAAACTTTTTAGCAAAATCCCTGTCTCTCTCATCATGCATGGGAACAGCCATTATCGCTCCTGTACCATAAGTTGCTAATACATAATCAGCTATCCATACAGGAACCTCTTCTCCATTTGCAGGATTTATAGCCTTTATACCTTTTAGCTCAACACCAGTTTTCTCTTTATCATTATTCGTCCTATCTTCGTCTGTTTCTTTTTTTACTTTCTCTACGTATTTCTTTACTTCTTCTCTGTTAGTAATTAGTAATTGCTCCTTAATAATTAATGGATGTTCTGGTGCAAGCACTACATAAGTAGCACCAAAGAGCGTATCTGCACGAGTAGTGAATACTTTAATATTTAAATCATGATTTTTTATTTTAAATTCAATTTCACTCCCTTGCGACTTTCCTATCCAATTCTTCTGAATTTCTTTTATATGATCACTCCAATCCAAATCTTCAAGACCAGAAAGAAGACGATCAGCATAAGCTGTAATACGCATAAACCATTGACGCATAGACTTCTTCTCTACAGGATAGCCTCCACGCTCTGAGACTGAATTTCCTTTTGCATCCGTCACTATTTCATCATTGGCCAAGACTGTACCCATTTGTGGGCACCAATTCACCTCACTATAACCTTCAAAAGCAAGACGATACTTCATTAGAATATCTTGCTTTTCTCTTACAGAAAAATCTTTCCATTCTTTGGCACTAAAAATCTTTGTATCATTACTGCAAACTGCATTTATTTTCTCATTGCCACTTTTTTCAAAAATAGAGATAAGCTCATTTATCTTACGAGCTTTATCTTCTAAGTTGTCATACCAAGAATTATAAATCTCAAGAAAGATCCATTGTGTCCATTTATAGTACTTTGGGTCTGTCGTATTTACCTTACGAGACCAATCATAAGAAAGACCAATGATTGAAAGCTGACGTTCAAAAGTCTTAACATTTTCTTCCACTGCTTTTCTAGGATGAATCTTGTGCTGCAATGCATACTGCTCGGCAGGTAAACCAAAAGCATCATAGCCCATAGGATGAAGGACATTATACCCTTCCATTCTTTTCATACGAGCATATACATCACTTCCTATATAACCACGAGGGTGCCCTACATGAAGTCCTACACCAGATGGATATGGAAACATATCTAGGACATACATTTTCTTCCCTTTTCCGGCATCTAATGTTTTATAAACTTTTTTATTACTCCACTCTTTCTGCCATTTCTTCTCTATTTTCTTATGATCGTAATTCTTCATTTTTATTTATTGAACTTTTTAACTGCTAACCATATTAATATACCAAGAGCCAAAGCAAGGATGACCACCTTTGCTAGATTGTCAGCTTGTGACCAGTAACGGATTGAAGCGATAATTAGTGAAAGTACTCCACCCCAAGCAAAAGCAATAGATAAAATAGAGACAGCCACAAACCCTCCGGCTACTAAAGAAATAATCCCCAATGTTATAAGAGTGATGAAAACCTTTTTATCATAGACTTTGCGGGCATTATCGTAGTTTAGCTGTTTTGTATAATTCTCATTACAATAACCATCGACTTGTGTTCTACCTTTAGTATCTGGATAAGCATTTTCACTCCACTGACCACCGACAGCAATACAATCTACTTTCGTCTTTACCGTTTCTACAACTTGTGTAGGCTTAATAAAGGTATCAATAGCAGGTTCTTTATATACAAGAGATACAGCATAATTGAAAAACATATTCATAACGATGACAATAGCGACAATAATAGATATCTTCACAAAACTTGATTGTTTAGGGGTATTTATATTTGTTTCCATAATGGCTGTATTATACCAGAAATATGGTGTATAATAAAGTTTATAATGATACATCGTTTTAAGAAAAAATCCTTAGACAAAGTAGAGAGAGTGGCCATCAGAGCCACTCGTTTTATCGGTTCAACCGAGTCTCTCCTTATACACACCTTTCTATTTATCCTTTCTTTCATGCTCTATTTCTGGGGTGTGCCACTAGATGAGATCCTGCTCGTAGTCACAACTATCGTATCCCTTGAAGCGATATACCTCTCTATCTTCATCCAAATGACCGTCAACCGCCAAGCTCGCAAGCTCCACGCTGTCGCTCTCGACGTCGAGGATATTCAGGAAGATATAGATGAGATTCAAAAAGATGTGGATGAGATTCAAGAAGACGTCGAAGAAATCCAAGAAGAAGATGAGCTCGAAGAGAAAGAAGAAAAAGAAGATGAAGAAATTCTCGAAAGAATAGAAAATACTATGGGGAAACTCATAGAAGAAGTAATAGAATTAAAAAGACAACATCAAGAAATAAAAAACAAGAACTAAAAGTTCTTGTTTTTTATTTTCACTTTTCCTTGTCGAAGTATTTCTACTTTATCATCCTTAACTCGTATTAAAGTCGAAGGTTCAGACTTTAAAGTACCTCCTGCTAGATAAAAGTCTACCTTATCTCCAAAATATGAAATGGCTTCTTTTATTGTTTTAGCTGGCTCTTCTCCTTCAATATTTGCACTCGGTGCAACTAATGGTCCTGTTTTTTTCAAAATTTCTAACAAGAAAGGGTACTCAAAACATCCTGAAACCTTGCGTTGGGTTGGAAAGTTAAAAGCCTTGTCTCTACGCCATCAAAAGCTTGTGAGAGAAATGAAAAAAAGAAACTACATTCATAAAAGTGATCTATTGATTAGCCTTGCCACAGGAAATAAAAAACAAACTATATTGATAAATACAGTAAACGAACAGATTGAAATTTTGAAAAAAAAGGACTGTTCTTGTTTTAGCTTCTCGGTGG